>DQVB01000161.1 GCA_015661985.1 Planctomycetota bacterium
CGTGAGGGACGAAAGAAATCGAAGAGGCGCCTCCAGCGCGCAACCCGAGTCAGGCAAACAACTTAACTCGGTCAACAGTGCCATTCGCATATGGGCGAGGAGGACGACTCGCCCCGCCCGGGGTTCGATTACTGGGTGAGCCATCGCGGCCAGGGTAAGTACTACGACACGGAGTTCAACATCAACGGTACGCGGAAGTTGGTGCGCGGCTATTACACCCACGTGGTCACTCGCATGGCCGTCCAGTGGCTGCGGCAGCGGCGCGGCGACCGCCCCTTTCTGCTGATCCTCGGCCATAAGGCGCCCCACACCCCCTTCACCCCAGAGGCCAAGTACCGGCACATCTACGACCGTGTGAGAATACGGTACCCCCAAACGGCCTTCGCCCTGGAGGACAAGCCGGAGTGGATCCGCCAGCGGCTGGTTACATGGCACGGCATCTACGGTCCCATCTTCGGATTCCGCAAGGAGTTTCCGGATACCAGCCCGGAGGGGGTCCGCGAGTTTGCCCAGTTCGTCCGGGCTTACACGGCCACGATCAAGTCCGTCGATGACAGCGTGGGGCGCATCTATCGGGCGCTCCAGGCCGGCGGCCAGCTGGACAACACGTTGTTGATCTTCGCCGGCGACAACGGGTTCTTCCTCGGCGAACACGGAATGACGGACAAGCGGACGATGCACGAACCGAGCATCCGCGTGCCGCTCTTGGTGCGCTACCCCAAACGGATCCGCCCCGGCACGGTGATTCGCCCGCAGGTGTTGAACATCGACCTGGCGCCCAGCATCCTCGATATCTGCGGCGCACCGCCTTTCCGGCGCGCCCATGGACGTTCCTGGAAGCGACTTCTGGAAGGCGACACCCGCGGCTGGCGCACGTCATGGTACTACGAATACAACTACGAAAAGCAGTTCCCTTACACGCCCAACGTGCGCGGCGTGCGCACCGAGCGGTGGAAGTACATCCACTATCCGCGCGGCGACGGTTCACCGGATCGCCATTTGGCTGAGCTGTACGACCTCCGAGAGGATCCCGGCGAAACGAAGAATCTCATCGACGATCCCCGCTACAGAGAGAAGGTGGAGCAGCTGAAGGCCGAACTGGAAAAACTCATGCGCGAGGCTGACGGCCTGCCTGACAAGATGCCCATTGACGAGGGGATCCGGACCGAGCTGCCCGAGCCGTCCATCCGCTGAGCTGCGGCCAACGCGGCTGGAGCCGGCGGCTCGGCGGGTCTCCCGGTTACGGGCTGCAAAAAGCCAGACGGACGGATAGCTCGATCGGTACGGAGCCGGCCCGGCGATCTGTTCCGGGGAGAAGGAAATGAAAAAGAGGACAAAGCGAAAGCCACGGAAGAGGAGCGCGGATATTTCCTCCGAGGGGCCAGATGCGGAGCCGCCCACACTGGCCGATGTCCCCTTCCGTGAACTGGTCCAGAAGGATCCGGAGCTGAAGGAGATTCGCCAGCGCTATCGAAGGAAGTCGGCCGAACTACGCCGCGAGGCTGCGGAGGACGCGATGTTCAGCGTCCAGGCCAAGGTCATGTTGGCCAGGCTGACAGGCCGACGCGACCTGGTGCACCCGACGTGGCATGACGCCGCCGTCCCGCTGGCCATTGACCCCGATTACGCGCCGGCGATTCTCACGGTGGGATCGCTGGAATACCGATACGGACGGCCCGACGAGGCCATGGCGCTGTTCCTGAGGTTGACAACCTTCCCGCCGGAGACAGAGGGCCTGGCGGAGATCATCGATCAGGCGGGCGATTTCCTGATCGCCGAAGACGACTATGACAACGCGGAGATACTCTACTCGGCCGCCGCGGCTGCCCAGCCCGAAGTGGCCGTCTTTCGCGTTGGGTGGGGCTGCTGCGCCAGCCAGAGGGGCCGGAAGGAGGAGGCCGTCGAGCACTTTCGGCGGGCTGTGGAGTTGGAGCCGGACAACTACGTGCACCTGAATGATCTGGGCTACGCGCTCCTGGAGGCAGGCCAATACGATGGGGCAGAGGAAGTCCTCCGGCGCGCTGTGGAACTGGCGCCAGACGACTATGACCTGGCGAAAGGGAACCTCGACCACCTAACCGAGCTCCGTGCCGAGTTCGACGAAGAGTAATGGAGGGCGGGGAAATCCGTGGGACGGGGCGGCCAGGAGGTGGCCTGCGCATCCGGTGGATCGATCCTGAAGCGTGGCCCACAGCCGCTGCGCACGCCGAGGTGGCCTGTGTATCCGTGGGACGAGCCTTTGGAAAGACCTCTGCCGGCCCGATTCCTTGAGCGGCCTAATCGTTTCCTGCTGCGCTGCCTGTTGGACGGCCGGACCGTGAATGCCTTCCTGCCCAACCCGGGCCGGCTGTGGGAATTGCTTCTGCCCGGAGCGACCGTCTATCTTGCCGCCGCCCATACACCGGGGCAAACGCGCCTGCCAGGGCGGAGGACACGCTACACAGTGTTGGCCGTGGAGCGGGACGGGGTGCCCGTTTTCTTACACACCCATCTGACCAACCAGGTCGCTGGCTGGCTCATCGACCGCGGCCTGGTCCCCGGGCTGGAACGGGCCGAGGTGGTGCGCCGCGAGGTGACGATCGGCAGGAGCCGCTTCGATTTCCTTCTCCGCCAAGGGAAGCGCCATCTGTTGCTGGAGGTGAAATCGTGCACCCTGTTCGGCAACCGGGTGGCCATGTTCCCGGACGCGGTGACCGAACGTGGCCGGCGGCACCTGGAACACTTGGCCTCGCTGACCCGCCCCGACCGTCGCGGGGTCGTGTTGTTTCTGGCCCACACGGACCAGGTCGACTGGTTCATGCCAGACTATCACACGGACTTGGCCTTCAGTCGCGCCCTGCTGAAGGTGCGTCGTCAGTTGCGCATCATTCCCTTGGCCATCGCCTGGGACGGCCAGTTGGCCCTTTGTGGGCCGCCCAAGAAACTGGAAGTCCCCTGGGGCTATCTTCAGCGCGAAGTCCAGGATCGGGGCGGCTATTTGGTGATTCTGCCCCTGAAGCGAAGACGCCGTCTGGTGGTGGGGGCGCTGGGCGAGTTGAGCTTCGCGCCGGGCTATTACGTATACGCAGGTTCGGCCATGGCCAACCTGTCGGCGCGCATGGCCCGGCATCTGCGTCGCAGGAAAACAATGCGCTGGCACATCGACTATCTTCGCCAGGTCGCAGGGGAGTGCACGGCCCTGGCCATTCGCTCGTCCCAGCGCTGTGAATGCCAGTTGGCGGCCGCCTTGAATGAGCTGGGCGAGCCGGAGCCGGCCGGGTTTGGGTGCTCCGACTGCCATTGTCCGACCCATCTGTTCCGGTTCGAGGAGAATCCGCTTCATCAGGCGTCGTTCCACCACCTGCTGCAGCGCTTCCGGATGCGTCCGCCGGATTGAACCACGTCCTGGCGCGAGGGCTGAGCAAAACGATCGAGCTCTTCTCCGCATTATTCATGACCGCCTAAATGGCCGTGCCCCGTTCGGCATCAGGATTGATTGTAGCAAGTCGGGAAAAAAACCGGACAATGGCAATTGGTGCGGATTACTCCCACCCCGAAGGCGAAGGTTCACAGGAGGGATTCCCATGGACGGTATTATTCCCAAAATTTCACGGAAGGACAGGCAGAGGATGGCGAAGAGATGTGGCAAGTGCAAGGACGCCAGGCTCAGGACGCGGTACTTGACCATTCCGAACCTGGCGGAGGGGCGCTCGGTGGCGGAAACCGCCAGGGCCCTGGAGGTGAACCGGAGCACGGTTTACCGGGTGGCGGCGCCCTTCCCGGGAAGGCGGGGAAGAGGGGCTGACCGACGGCCGGGTGGACAGTGGTGAGTGCAAATTGACCGACGTGTA
>DQVB01000693.1 GCA_015661985.1 Planctomycetota bacterium
AGGGTCAACCGGCCGGGCAGCCGGGTGGCCGTGTCCACCAGGGCCTCGAGGCGCAGGGGCTGGCCGTCGGCGCCGGGGCCTTCGGCCACGTAGCGGTACCCGGTGCGGCCGTGGCCAGTGACGCGGTCCAGCTGAGGGGTCTTGAGGGCCCGTGACCGCAGTTGCGGGCTGGCCTCCGGCAGCAGAGCCAGCAGGTCCAGGCCGCCGCGTTCGGCGCGAAAGCAGGCCGCAGGCGGGCGCGGCACGGCGCGATCGGCCTTTTCGTCGACCAGCCATCCGGTCCGGCCTCGGGCAATCCGGTTTGCCCCGTCGGCGTAGTTCCAGCGAAACCGGTCCGGGGCCTTGACCCAGAGCGATTCCGTCCGGCCGTCGCGGGTGATCTTCATGTGCACTGATCTCGCCCGGCTCAACCGGTTCCTCTGGCGATGTGCTTCGGCAGCCCGCGGACGCTTTGGTTCAGTGCACCCGCTGGCCCGGCTTTGCGCCTTTGTCGGGATATAAGAGATAGATCTCTTCATCTCCGGAACCGGAGGCCAGGATCATCCCTTCGCTGGTGCCGAATTTCATCTTCCGGGGCGCCAGGTTGGCGGCGCAGATGACCAGGCGTCCCACGAGCTGTTCGGGCCGGTAGACCCCTTTGATGCCGGCCAGCACGGTGCGGCGAGAGGATCCGCCCAGACTGAGCGTGAGCTTGAGCAGCTTACGAGCTTCCGGGACGTCTTCGGCGGCGATCACCCGCGCCACGCGCAGGTCAACCTTGACGAACTCGTCGAAGGAGATCGTCGGGGCCAGCGGTTCGGCCCGGAGCGGTTCGTCGCCGTCGTCCCACGCTTGGGCGGCGGCCGGCCGTTCGGCTTCTTCCGGCTCCCTGCTGGCCTGGATCATCGCCTGCACTTGTTCGGCTCGCACGCGAGTGATCATGTGCTGGAAACGATTGACCGGTTTGCCGACCAGGGGCGTCTTCGATTCGTCCCACCGGCAGATCGGCTGGTTGAGCAACTGGCCGGTTTGTTCCGCCATGCGCGGCAAGACGGGTGCCAAGTAGATGGCCACTTGGCGGAACAAGTTGAGGCCGACGGTACAGACGTCGCGGAGTTGATCGTGTTTGGCTCGGTCCTTCTTCAGGTTCCACGGCGCGGCCTGTTCGATGAACTGGTTGGCCCGGTCGCTGGCCTCCAGGATCAGCCGGATGGCCCGGTTGTAGTCACACTTCTCGTAGGCCTCGGCGATCGCCTCGCCATCCCGCGCGGCCCGTTCGAAGAGCCCTCCGTCTTCCGGGTAGCGGGGCGACAGTCCCGTTGTGTGGGCGAACCGCGCCGTGCGGCTGGCAAGATTGACCACGTTGCCCACCAGGTCGGCGTTCACCTTGGCGACGAACTCGTCCAGATTCAGGTCGATGTCGTCCACCCGCGGAGGCAGCTTGGAGGCGTAGTAGTAACGAAGGTAGGCCGGGTCGAGGTATTCCAGGTAGGTGGATGCCCGGACGAAAGTCCCCTTCGATTTCGACATCTTCTGGCCATCCACGGTCAGGAAGCCGTGGATGTGGATCTTCGTGGGCAGGTTGAAGCCAGCCGTTTTGAGCATGGCCGGCCAGAACAGGCAATGAAAGTACGTGATGTCCTTGCCGATGAAATGGTGGATCTCCGTCCCATCGTCTCTCCACCACCGGTCGAAATCCTCGCCCACGCGCTTGCACCATTGGAGCGTGGAGGCCATGTAGCCGATGGGGGCGTCGAACCAGACGTACCAGTAGTTTCCGGGCGAATCGGGGATTTCGAAGCCGAAGTAGGGCGCGGGCCGGGAGATGTCCCAATCGCGCAGGGGTTCGCCCAGGAAGTGCCCCGCCAGGTAGTTGGCCACCTCCGGCTGGAGATGGCCCCCCTGCTGGGTCCATTGCTGGAGGAAATCATGCAGCTTCTCGATGCGGACGAACAGGTGGGGCCAGCTGCGCAATTCGGGTCTTGCGCCCGACAGGGTGCTGACCGGATCAATGAGGTCGGTCGGGCTATAGGTGTGCCCGTTGTCACAGCTGTCGCCGTATTGGTTCGGCAACTTGCAGAAGGGGCAGGTCCCTTTGACGTAGCGGTCGGCCAGGAACGTCTTCTTCTCCGGGTCGTACAGCTGTGTGACCTCTTTTTCCACCACCAGGCCGGCCCGCCGCAGGGCGGCCCAGACCTCAGCACACAGCTGGCGATTCTCCTGGCTGTGGGTACTGCCGTAATTGTCGAACTCGATCTGGAACCCGCTGAAGTCGCGCACGTGGGCCTCGTGCATGCGGGCAATGAGATCCTCTTCGCTGATCCCCTCCTTCTCGGCGCTGATCATGACGGCCGTGCCGTGGGTGTCGTCGGCACAGACGTAGACGCAGCGGTGCCCCCGCAGCTTCTGGAAGCGGACCCAGATGTCCGTCTGCAGGTATTCCACCAGGTGGCCGATGTGGATGTGGCCGTTGGCATAGGGCAAGGCGCTGGTGACCAGGATGCGTCGTGGGCTCATCGCTATTCCGTTCGTCGTTGTGAGGGTGGGCAGGCCGAGCCGGGCTGCTTGGGTCCTTGGCTGCCAGGCTTTGGTCCCCTGGAAGGCGGGAGTTCATCCGCCACGCCCCCCCGGTCCACGGCAGGACGTCCGCCGCTGGGCCCGGGATCCGCCTGGTAGTCTCTCTGGCAGCAGGCATATACCCGCCCCGCGGGGGAAAGGGGCCCCTGTTCCGGAATGGGTCATTCTATCGAAAGCAGGGAAGCGGGGCGAGGCCGACAGCGGCGCCGCAGCGCAGCAGTGTGCTGGGAACGAAGACAGCGCCACGAGGGTTCGGGTTCGGCCGGGCCGACGGGGGGCACCCCTCGGGGTCGCGCGAAACGGCACGGCCGGG
>DQVB01000607.1 GCA_015661985.1 Planctomycetota bacterium
GGCCGGTTCGGTCTGGTCACGCTGCCGCAGGTCCGCGTCACCCGCCAAGGGAACCGGCTGCAGGTGGTTCCCGCGGACCGGTAGCGCGCCCGCCCCCTTTGGATTGCGGCAATGCATTGCTGCTTTTTCCTTTGCTCGACGCAGGTGAATTTGTAACGGTGATACGGCTTCTGGGTTGTGTCTGTTTTGGACCTCGTGGCATCGATAGGTTTCCGGCCATGCAAGCAAGGCGAGAGGTGATGTGGGGTTTGGATCGTTTGAGTGCCGGCTGGCGGCTGGCCGTGATGGTGGTTAGTTCAGGGTGGTTTTGGACCGGCACGGCGGCTGGCCTATCCGGCTCGCCGCCCGAGTGGCCCGAGGACGTGGTGGTCAACGCCGGGGGTTCCACGTACGATTACCGGCCCTCGGTGGCCACGGGTGCGGATGGTTCGCTGTGGATGGCGTGGCATGCGTATCGGTTGGGCAGTGACCGGATTGTGGCACGGCGGCTGGGTCCGCAACCGATGGGCCCGACCGAAGTGCTGAGCCAGCGGGGCGATGCGCTGGGCGGTCCGGTGGTCGCCGCTGGGGAGGGCGGATCGGTGTGGGTGTTTTGGGCGGCCAGGCCGCGGGGCCAGCGGTGGCGGATCGTCGGCCGCCGGTGGTCCGCACAGAAGTGGCAACCGGCGGTCATGGTGTCCGGCCCGGAAGGGGACGCCATATGGCCGGCGGCCATGGCGATCGATCAAGGGAAGGTGCTGGTCACATGGTGCTCGTTCTCCGCGGGCCGGTTCGGCGTGCGCGGCCGGCTTTTCGACGGGACCGGATGGCATGAGCCGATGACGATTTCGCCGGGCTCCTACGATGCGTTCCGCTCGACGATCGCCGTAGGCAGCCGCGGTCAAGCGTGGGTGTTCTGGGACACGTACCAGCGCGACCATTATTCGGTGATGGGCCGGAGAGTGCTGCCCCAGCGGGGTCCGGTCGAGCCTGTTTCGCCGCCCGGCCGCAACTGCCTGACTCCCGTCTCTTTGAGCGCCGCCAGCGGGCCGTGTGTGGCATGGCTCCAGGTGGTCGACGTGGTGGGCGGGGCCGGGGCAATCAGCCAATGGTACACGCTCCACGTGGCGATGCGTGGCGAGCGGGGATGGCGGTTGGTGACCGATGAGGAGGGCCGATCGGCCGGGGCCACGTTGACCTATGGGCTGATCGCCCGGATGGAGCCGAAGCCTGTGGCCACCGGCGGCTACCTGGGGCGGCGCCGGCATCCGGTGCTGTTGGAAGACGGCCGGCGGGTTTGGCTCTTGTGGGAGCGGAAGGCTGACCATCGCGGGCGGACGCCGGAGACCACAGGCGAGCTGATCGGGCGGCCCATCGAGGGCGGCCGGTGGCAAGAGCCGGTGGTGTTGGATCGAGGGCTTCTCGATTATCACCTGGTTCAGCCCGCTCGGGCTCGCGGCGGCCGGTTCCTTTACGTGGCCTCGCAATTGCCCCGCCGAATGCGGCGGATCTACCGCCTGAAATCGGGCGACCTGCGCCGCGGAAGCGAGTTTGCCCAGGAGGACTGGCCAGGCTGGAAGCCCGTGTCACTTCCTTTGCCCGATACCACGGGGCCACGCTACGAAATCCAAGTTGGCCGAAAGCGATATCGCCTTTGGTGGGCGGACCTGCACTGCCACACCGGCCTGACCGCCGATGCCGAAGGCGAACCGGATGAACTGCTCCACTACGCCCGGGACCGAGCGCAGTTGGATGTGGTCGTGCTGACCGAAAACGATACGATCTACGATTGCCCGCTCACGGAAGGCGAATTCGCCCTCGACCATCTCCTTTCCAACGCCTTCAGCCGCACCGGGCGATTCCTGGCCCTGCCCGGTTACGAATGGACATCGCGTCTGCCGCGATCTTCGGATGTTCACCGGGCGGACCCGCGCAATTGGGACGCCGCTTACTGGCGTGAGTCCTTTCCCAATCACCGTACCGTGATCTATCCGCCGGCCGGCGGCCCGGTGGTGCGGCATCCCGAGGTGGAGAACGATATCGCCAGGCTCAACCAGGCGGCCGCCCGTGCCGGGGGGCTGACGCTCACCCAGCATGCCACGTGGGTACTCACCGGCCATCCGGTCGAAGTGGGCGTGGAAGCCACATCGGGCTGGAGCATTTACATCCGGAACCCCGAGCGGCTGCACCGGGCGCTGGCCGACGGATTCCGCGTCGGCCTGGTCGGCTGCGGCGATTCCCACCGCCGCAACCCCGGGCTGTGCGGCGGACTGACCGGCATCTACGCCGAACGGCTGACCCCCGAAGCCATCCTCGACGCCCTCCGCCACCGTCGCATGTACGCCACCAACGGGTCGCGGATCTTCCTGGACGCGCGGGCCAACGGGGCCGTGATGGGACAACAGATCCGCGCGCCGCAAGGCCACGTGGAACTGACGCTCAAGGTCATCGGAACGCGGCCCCTCACCAGCGCCGTGCTGATCCGCGACGGCCAGCCGATCCGCACCGTCCCCGGCGACGGCACCCGGCGCCTGGAAGTGACCCACCGCGACACGAAACTCCCCGCCGGAAACCACTGGTATTACTGGCGGATCACCCAGGGCGAGGAGCCTCCTTCGTACCCGGGAAACCTCGAAGTGGCCCAGGGCCATCTGGCCTGGTCCAGCCCCCATTGGGTCGTGGTGCCGTAAGCGGCGCCGGCGGCGCAAGGGGACAGGCCCTTCGCGCAAGGTCGGTGCATGATCGCTGTGTCAGGGGGAAGCGGGCGCGGCAGGAGGCGGCCCGATCCCGACAATGAACACCCCCGGTAGCCGTTGTTCCAGGCGCCGCACCCCTTCGGAACTGATAGCCGTACCCGCCGCCTGCAAGGTGCGCAGATGGGTCAGGGTTTCCAAATGCGGCACGCAGCCGTCGGTCACTTGGGTTCCGTCAAGAACCAGATCGACCATTCTCATGCCCCTGAGCGCAGCCAGATGTTCGTCCTTGACTGGCATGCCATTCAGATCAAGACGCTGGAGGTTTGTCAGTTTAGCGATATCATTCATCACCGAAGGGTCGAATCGGCGCGGGTCGGCCATGGTGAAACTGACGTAGGAGACATTCCCGAAATCGTAATACACATCGGCCCCCATCCCCTCCAGGCGCTCGACCACAGCCCGCTGTCGGGCCAGGTAGTTGAGCCTGGCGCCGATCCATCCGGCGGGGAGGCTGACCAGGACAAAAAGCAGCAAAGCCGTTTTGAGCGTGAACTGGAACCGTTTGCCGGGTCCCTCAGGGCCCGGTGGGCTGATCGACACACGGATCTCCAGCGCGCAGTCCAGGCAGCGGATCGATCCTGCAGGATAGACGCCGCGGCGGCCGCAGCGGGGACAGGCCAGTTCGATGTGCCAGCGGTCCGGGGCTTCGGCTGCCGACGGCAGGGCGACCGCCGGCGCCGCCACGCCCATCTTGACCAGGACGGGCACGGCCAGCGTGGCAACTGCATCCAGGATGCCCAGCACGCCAGCGGCACGGAGCAACAGCTCGTCGTCCAGCTCGAAAGCGATCATTGCCGAAAGCAGCGCGGCCAGCAGGAAAATGCAGGCCAACGCGCAGACAAAGACCCATTGAACGCGCCGAGCGAGCCGCGGCAGGGCCAACAAACACGATTGGGCGAAGGAAAAGGCGAATATGACGAGCGTGACCATTGTCTTGCCCATGGGCTCGCTGTCCCATTCCGGCCAGATCAGCAGTTGCGAGCATGCAAAGCCGGCCGCGCTGGCGACCACCCCGGGCACGGCCAGCCATGCGACGCGCTTGCGTTCCAGCACCGCCGCGCAGGCCAAAGCCGTCACGCTGAAATAGGCCACGCTCAGCGTGGTCAGTAGGATCTTCACCTGGCGATCGCCGAAGTCCCCTACGACGAGGATGCAGATTCCCGTCAGCGCGCTGATCACCAGCGCACCGATCAGAGTGGCCAATAACACGCTGCGCAATGAAGGCCGATCTGTCACCGAAGGTCTCCATCTTCATTCCGCGATAGACTCTCACTGAGCGGTGATGGGCGCGTATCATTGTAGGAGGGGTTGCCAGTCCCTCTTACGTTGGTCTCCTGTTGAACCACGATAGGCCAGCCCGCTCGGGGGGTCAACGCTGCTACAAGCTATTTGGGCGGAACAGGCGTTGACAAGGTGCCAAGAAAACGTACCCTTTGCCGGCCAGCCGGCAACGCCTCTCTCACAAGGCCGCGGCCACCTCAGCGATGATTGCCCGCACCGCCCGAAACGGGTCGGGCGGCACGTAGCCCGGGGCCCATTGTTCAACCACGCCGCTCTGGGCCGCCTTTGACTTGATGAAGTCGATCCAGTACCGCCCCCAGGCAGCCGGCGTGGATGTCTCGTTGTTCATGCAGTAAAGCACGTGGCCATAAGGCAGGCTGCAGGAGAGCATCCTGGCGACGAACGCCTCCTGATAGCGGCGGACGAGATCGAGCTTTGCGTTGTACTGCGGCATGCCGGGAATGGTATGAAAGAACGGCTGCCGGTCGCGAGAAGGATGGTGTGGGTACTCGGAGGCGAACCCGGTCTGCTCGTACGTGTAATTCACGTTGTTCCCGGGATTCCACGGGCTGGTCTGCCATCTTTTCCAGTTCCCCGAGTGGTCGGAGTAGTCGAAGCGGTCCCAGACTTCGATCTGCACGAAGATCTCCCGCTGGGCCGTCCAGTTGAGCATATTTTCGAATCGCCGCCAGTATTCGGGGTTCCACTGGTCCAGGTCGAACTTGCCGCTGGGCAACAGCAGGTGCGGCTTCAGCTCCTTCTGCTCGCGCTGGCTCATCGTGCACCGGACGTAATTGGCTCCAACCTGCCGCATTTCGTCCAGATGGGCCTCCAGCTCATCCAGGAGGAAGATGTGGTCCGTGTTGCTTCCCCCCAACAGCATGACGGGCTCGCCCTTGTACTGCCAGTAACGGGGGTTCTTCCCGTAGGGCTGGATGCGGTCGGCGTTGCGGTCTTTTGCCGCTGAAGCGACGCACAGGTGCGCGAAGATCGCCACCCCGATCAGCATCCAGACTCGACACCTGCTGGAATCCGCTCGATCTGCCATTTCGCCCCTCCCCTGGTTCGTGCTTCATCGGTTCATTTCTGTCCTCAGTCCAGGCTCACACGGTAACCCGAAGCGTCAGCGAGGGACACGGTCGTTGCCTGTTTGAGCTTCGGCCCACGGTGGATCCCGCAACGAGGCTGTTCGGGCGCCATTTGCTTTGGGTAGTCAAAGCTTGGCCAATTGGTCACAGTTGCGCTGGATCTTGGCGATCGCTTCGGCGATGTCGTCCATGTCGCGCCGGTCGCCGAGGAAGACGTATTGCGGCAGCCAGACGCCCTGCGCCGAGAGGCGGTCGTTCACCGGGCAGTGGTTCCGCTCGCGGTAGTCCTGGAGCCGTTTGCGCGAGAAGATCTTCCGGAACGTTGGTGAATTCAACGCATTCTCCAGGAACGGTTGTTCGTTGAGCTGGTCGAAATACATGGTGGTGAAGCGGACCCCTTCGGCCCGCAGGGCTCTGAGGAACAGATCGCGAGGGGCATCGTTGAAGTGCTCCTTCAGGTAGCGGAACCCGTAGAGGTAGTACGCGCCCCGGGTGACGCCGGGGTAGAGTTTCTGCGGGACGATGCCGGGGATTTCCGCCAGCCGGCGAGCCAGATGGCGGGCGTTGCGGTTACGGGTCTCGATTTGGCCGGGGGCGGTACTCAGTTGTGGAAGGAGCACTGCCGCCTCGAGTTCGTTCATCCGGTATTTGGTCCCAATACCACCGCCGCCGGGCACCGCCGCAAGGCCCATATTGTGGAAGGTGTAGCATTTTTGGAGCAGGTCCAGGTCATCGCTGACGACGGCTCCACCCTCGCCGCAGGCGATCACCTTGCTCGTCTGGAAGCTGAAGCAGCCCAGGGCACCGAAGGTGCCGCAACGCTGGCCGTCCACTTCGGCCAGAGGGGCCTGCGCGGCGTCCTCCACCACCTTCAAGCCCTTCCGGTCGGCCACCGCCATGATCCGTTTCATGTCGCAAGGCAAACCGGCAATGTGCACAGGCTCCACCGCCCGCGTGTTCTCATTGACCAGCGGCTCGATCTTCTGCGGGTCCATCTGGAAGGTGTCCAGGTCCACATCGACGAAAACCGGCAAGGCGCCGCACATGAGGATCGCTTGTACTGAGGCGATAAACGTGCATGGGGCAACCAGCACTTCATCCCCTGCGGATACGCCCACGGCGTGCAACGCCGTATGCAGGGCCTGGGTGCACGAGCCTGTGGCCAGACAATACTTGGCCCCAATCAGCTCGGCGAAGCGCCTCTCAAACTCCACCACCCGCCCTTGGCCCTCCATGGGCCCGCGGAGCATACGGCCCCACCGGCGGGAGCGAAAGGTGGCCACCAGCGAACGCTCGATCTCGGCATCAGCCGGAGGCCATGGGGTAAAAGGCTTCGATCGCACCGGTGTTCCCCCCAGGGCTGCCAGCTTCTCGGCAGTCGATCCGACTACGCCGTAGCCGCTCGCCGCCCCTGCTGCCGCAACCGCCGTGGCCGCCGATGCCTTTTTCAAAAACCCCCGCCGCGAAAAGTTCTTCACGCTCATGATCACCTCCCGGGATTGTTCGGAATCCCTCCAAAACGTGAAGGCCGGAACAGAGCTGACTCGTTCTGCATGATGGGCACGCTTCTGGTCGCTTGTTCGGAGGTTAGCTGGCCCAACACTTGGTGATTGGTTTAACCTGCCACCGCGCGTCGCCCTCAACCGTGGCCCAAGGCCACAACCAAACAAACGGCGTTGCCCGCCGTGTCGGACCGCAGGTTTGCGCTCACCCGCCCGGCTCGGTGAGGAGCGGTGGTGGCGCCGGCGGCAGGTCTGCTAGGGCGGCGAGGAAAACCTGCGCGCATCCTGACGTCGCCTATGGCCGCAACGAAAGTAAGACGCAGTGCCACTCCGTCCCACGAAGATCGGCCCACCATGCGCGCCTCATCACCCAGTAAGAGTCTACAAGAGTCTACAACCGTATCTCCCGCCGGGTCCTGGCACAGGCCGGTTGGCTCAGACACCGACGTTCATTGGGCGGACCAACTGGCGCCAATTTGTCGCGCCGTGGGTCAGATGTCAACAGCTGGGCCAGACGGCCCGGGAGGATTGGCCTTTCAGCGCGTCCCGCCGGCTGCCGTCGCCTGAGCCCTGAGGAAACGCCTTTCAGTCGACCGCCGATCCTTGACGCCACACCGCGCCTGCCACGGCGCACTCGAGATATGGTAGCATATGGGACAGAATGGGAATGTGCCCTGTCGTTGGTCCCTGTTCACGGCTCCTTGCCTCAGCCTAAGAGCCCATCCCAGAATAAAATAGAAGCCTTCCGTCGTACGGGGTGGCACGCTCGGGAGACCGACCACAACCTCATTCTTGGGATGGGCTTCGAACAGGTTCAAGAAAACAGAGTGTACCATGGCTGCAGGGTGAGTCTCTGTTGCCAGGGTCGCAGTTTGGAGAGCCGTCCCTGGGATTGCGGATAAGAGCGGCGCGCGGAATGCACGGGTCGTACCTGGCCGATTTGACGTGGAGGCTGGCCGCAGGCGCGGCAAGGCTGGAGGAGCCTTGCCGGCAGCGTCACGGCCGCTTCCTGGCCGGCCAGCAAAACAGCGACGGGGGGTTCGCCGGAAGACAGGGCCCCAGCGACTTGTATTACACCGGTTTCGCCGTGCGGGCTTTGGCCCTCTTGGGGCTCTTGGACAGCGCGCAGGCAACGGGAGTCGTTCGGTTCTTGCTGGGCTATCTTGGGCCCGGAGGCGACGCGCGAGAGCCGGGGGCCGAGGCGGGCGGCACCGGAGGCGATCGCGCGAAGGTCTCGGCGCTCGGCCGACTGCCCAGCGTCGATTTCTATTCGCTGGTTTTCACCGCCGTGCTGTTGGAAGCCAGCCTGGGCTGGGAGGTGTTCCAGCGAGCTGGTTTGGATCGCGTGGCGGTGGTGGTCGAGCGGGTGGGGCGGCTGCGGCGGGCGGACGGCGGGCTGGCCAAGACGGAACGAAGCCCGCACTCGAGCACCTACCATACGTTCTTGGGGGCCGCCTGTTGCCAATTGACCGGGGCGCCGCTTCCCGCGAGCGACCAGCTGGTGCAGGCGATCCGCTCGCGGCAGCGGCCCGACGGCGGTTTCGTCGAGTTGGAGCCCTTGCCGCGGAGCGGGACGAACCCAACGGCTGCCGCCATCGGCTTGATGCGGATGTTGGGGGCCAGCGACCAGATCGCAGCTGACCGGGCCGCTTCGTTTTTGGCTTCGATGCAAACCCGTGAGGGCGGGTTCCGGGCCCACGAGGCGATCCCGGTGGCCGATCTGTTGAGCACGTTCACGGCCTTGACGGCACTGGTGGACCTGGAAGCAACCGCCGCCATAGACCTGAAGGCGCTGATGCGCTATGTGGAGTCGTTGGAGCGGGCGGAAGGTGGTTTCTTGGGCGGGCTTTGGGACGACCAGTCCGACGCGGAGTACACCTTCTACGGCCTCGGTTCGCTGGCCCTGGCCCATGGGCTCGATCACCAGCGGGCCGGCCACTGAGCGGGGGCGGTGCCAGCGGGGGGGCGGGGCGTCGACGGACGAGGCTTGTTGTGCCGAATCAGGGCAGCCTTCGAACCGCGCCGGGCACCACGGGCTCGTGGCGATCGGCACTGGCCGCCGCGGCGAAGCAGAGGGCCAAGCTCTCCAGGTTTTGGCGGGCGTTATTGAGCGGTGGGCGATCTTCTTCGATGGCGGCCAGCAGTTCGGCCATCGTCCCCAGGAAGCCGTCGGGGAACCAATGGCCTCGCAGTCGAGGGCTGGCCGTGCCGTCGGCCGTAGTGAGGCTCAGGCGCTGGTGGTTCCAGTCCGGCCCGACGCTGAGGAGGGTGCCGCGGGGGCCGCTGACCCAGCTGCGGTCCTGGGGCGCGAAACGTGTGTCCCCGTCGAAGACCACCGATGCCTGGGCGCCGTCGTATTCCACAACTGCCAGGGCCAGCAGCGGCGGGGCCACTTGCTGGCCCGCCGTCCGCTCCGCGCTGGCGTATAC
>DQVB01000376.1 GCA_015661985.1 Planctomycetota bacterium
AGAGGTCTCCGTCCCCGCGGCGCCGGCGGGAGACCTTTCGGTCCGGCGCGGTGCTGGGGCGAACAAGCCCACACAGCGCGGAGGTCGCTCAACGGAAACCATGTGGATTGCCCCTGTTTGTTTTGTTTCCCCCCTTTGAAAAAGGAGAACCTCGATGTCACGACTGCCCCTGTTTCTGTCCTTGCTGGCCACTGCGCTGTTCGCTTGGGCGCTGGCCGGATGCGGCGGCTCCCAGGAGTCCGGCACGGCGCCGTCGGGCGACCAACCGGCTGAACAGGCCGGCGCCCAGAGCAGCGCCGAGCACGAACACGGCGAGCACGCCGAGCACGCCGAGCACGGCGCCGCGATGGCCGAACTGCCCGACGAGGACCGGGCGTTGGCCGAAAAGCAGAAGATCTGTCCGGTGAGCGGCGAAGCGCTGGGGTCGATGGGCACGCCCTTCAAGATCGTCCATGAGGGCAAGACCGTCTTCCTCTGCTGCGAAGGCTGCAAAGACAAGTTCCTCCAGGACCCGGAAAGCTACCTGGCCAAACTGAACCAGTAGCCCGAATGGCCGGCCAAAGGGTCCCTGCGCCGCGGGGCCCTTGGCCGCCTGGGCCTGGGCTGAGGAACCCCCCTTTGGGCCGGGCTCCCCGCCGGGCCGCTCGCTCGCACCGAAGGGCTCCCGCTTTACCTCCACTGCCGGAGACCACCGGACGGGAGACCTGCGGTCGCTGCTGTGTGCTGGCGAGAGGCGAGCCCACAAAGGGCTCGGGGCATGGCGACTAGGGGTTTTTCATCAGCCCAGCCTGGGCCCCGCCCGCGGCGTGCGCGAACCGGACCAGGGACGGTTGCCGAGCCAGGGGGAAGCGCTCGGCTGGTGTGGCTGAGGCGGCTACACTTGCGGTGCTCTGCGAAAGACCTGAACTGCCAATGGGGGTGAGGTCCGCTGAGCAGCCGCCGGCGACATGAGCCGGGGCGATACCGACTAAATCGCGTGCGCGCGGTGGCCGATCCATGGTGCTGTCGAGGCGATGCCTGGAGAAGAAAAAGCTCGCCAGGAAATCGACCGCCAACTCGAGCAGTGCGGGTGGCTGGTGCAAGACCGCCGGGACATGAATATCTCGCCGGGCCCGGGAATAGCAGTGCGCGAATTCCCGCTGAAGACCGGCCAGGCGGACTATCTGCTGTACGCCGGAGGCAAGGCCATTGCAGTCGTGGATGCCAAGCCGGAAGGACACACGCTCAGGGGCATCGAAGACCAGACGGCTAAGTACGTGGTCGGCTTGCCCGAGGAACTTCCCCACTACACGCTGCCGCTCCCTTTTGCCTGCGAATCGACCGGCACGGTCACCCGGTTCACCAACCGGCTGGACCCGGATGCTCGCAGCCGGCAAGTGTTCACGTTCCAGCGCCCCGAAGAACTGCTGCGCCTGATGAACCTGGACGGGCAGCTCCGGGCGAAACTACAAAATATGCCGCCCCCGGAAACGGGCAAGCTGTAGCGCGTCCAGATGCAGGCCATGCGGAACCTGGAGGGGTCGCTCGCCGCGAGCTGCCCGCGCGCCCTCATCCAGATGGGCACGGGCAAAACCTGCACGGCTCCCCGGCCACCACGAGCAATTTCCGCGGGCCGGACGGCGTGCTGGGAGGATCACTGAGTTTGCCCTGGAGCGGGCACCTGCAGGCGGCGCGGGCCTTCACCGCGTGTGGCTCCAGCCGTATTGGCAAGGAGGAACGGGAGCTGCGATCGGCCGGCAAAAGCCGACAGGTGTGGGCGCATGGGGGCCCCTGTGCCGGCCTGGGACACACTTTCTGGCGACGTTGTGGGCGGAAGCTGGCAGCCACTCTTGACAATCCCCGGCCCTGTTATACTGGAAACGCATCGATCGGACGGGCCTGGGCCCGATAATCCGTGAACGGGGCCGGAAGCTGGAAGTTCCAAGATGACTTGTCAAAGATGCAACGGCTTGTTCGCAATGGCGGCAGTGGGGCTGGCAGCGTTCTGCTGGACGGCGCGGGCCTGGGGACAGACGGTTTCGTCGGCATGGGACGCCCTGTCGGAAGTAGCGGGGTTTACAGCAGCACCTGACAAGATTCGACCGGAACAACGCCCACGAGGGCTGGAACGGGACCAGCGGGCAACTGCGGCCTACTCGGTGCAGCACACCCGAGACGGTTTCACGTTCTGGGTCCTGGGGCACGTCGCCCACGTGCGGAGCATGCACTGGCAAGGCCCGCTCCCCGAGCGGGACCTGACCGACGCGAGCTACTTTGTGCTGCGGTACCGCGGACGGGGACATCGACGGGAATACAATCTGCTTCCGGTCGTGGCCGTCGTCGGAGAAGACGCCGCCGGAAAGGAGACGCGCACAGCCTTGCTGGACTGTTCGCAGATCATCAACGATGCGATGTGGCATGTCGTGGTCGGCAAAGGAAGGTTTCCGGCAACGGCAAAGTGCCTGGAGGTCCAGATCCGCACGACGGATTCGCGCGCATGGCTCGAGATCAGCCGGTGTAGTTTTCACACGAGTCGCCCGAGTGTCCCCGAGGCGTTCTCCCACCAGGCGGTACAAGGCCCGGCACGGGAACCGTTTCGATGCGTGAATCTATCCGGCCTGTACAATGACACCTACTCGGCGGCGACCGAACGCATCTTGCAGAGATACGGAGTGATCGTAGACGGGGGCAACGCCTTCGCAGGGGAGCACATTCAAGTCGACGGAGTGCCGTTCACGGTCAGAACCACCGGCAAGAACATCGTTGTGCCACCGGTCGATTCCGCGGCGAACGCGGGGTCGGTCCAGGTGCTTGGCGTCCGGCTGCCCAAACGGTTGTACCATCCCGTCGCCCGGGACGACCGCATCGAGGTTCCCGTCCAGTGCAAGGCCAGCGAGGTGTGTTTCCTCCTGGTTTCCGAGATGGCTCCGACGACCAACCGTTATGCGCTGCCGAAGATCCCGTTGCGTTTGTCGAGCTGCGACCGGTTCGCAGTACGGCTGGTGTACACCGAGGGCCCGTCCGATTGGGCGTTTCCCTATTCGATGGCCGACAAGGGCCACGTGATCCAGCGCATGACGGGCGCTTATGCCGTCCCGGCCGACCCGACTCGCACGTTGAAATCCATCGTATTCTGCAATCGATTTCACCGGGCGGACTTCGACTTGGCCGCCGTGACCGTCAATACGGGTGCGCCGGTTGTGATCCCCCAGGCCGTTCGCCAGCCGGACGTCTATCGGGTTCAAGAGCAGCCAGCCCCACGAACTCGACCGCCAAGGGTGGAGGTGAACCACACCGATGTGATTTTGCGCAACACTCACTACCGGTTGGAAATGGACTTCGCGCAAGGGCTGCGCGTCCGGAGCCTCGTCCATGGCCGAGCGCCGAAAACGCCGATCGCGACGGGTGATCGGTCGTGCTTCGAGATCGTGATCGACGACCGCGTACGCTCCGGCGAGGATTTTCAGGCGGAGTCCGTCGCGCCCATCCCCAACGGCGTGATCGCGAAATGGAGGAACACGGACGGGGCGACCCCCTTGGAAGTGACGGCGCGCATCTCGATCGACCAGTCGCCCCAGGTTCGATTCAACGCCACGGTAAGGAATCCCGGCGAGAAACGGGTCCGGGCCACGATCCGCTTCCCCCTGCTCGACCGGCTGGCGATCGGAGATCTGGCCGACACGTGGATCTACTTTCCTCAGTACCGCAACATACGGACCAATGCGCCGGGGACATACCTGGCCCCGAACGACCGGTCGTTCGTCACCCAGTTCTTCGACGTGTTCAATCCCGAGGCGGGAATCGGTATCGGCTTCCTCACCCACAACCTGGACCACGCCGTGATCGACTACTGCGCGGGCAAGGAGGCGGAGGGCGTTACCGCGTTCGTCCAGTATCCGGCCGAGTATCACTCGATTGAACCGGGCAAAGAGATCCGACTGCCAGAGACGTGTCTGGTCTTCCACGGTGGCGACTGGCACGGGGCGCTGGATGCCTATCGGGATTGGGTCCACACGTGGTACAAGCCGGTCAAGAGCGGCGGGTTGGACTGGTGGCGCAAATCGTTCACCGTACGATCCCATTTGACCGACCGGGCCTATTCCTGGACCGTTCCCATTTTCGACGCCGAGAAAAACGAATACCGGATCGACCGGTTGCTAGAGGAGGACAGAAGGCACCTGGGCCAGCAACCGGATGTCTTCCATCTGAAAGGCTGGTGCGATCGCAAGAACCTGCAAGGCGGTGATTTCCACGGTGGCGATTACGCGGTGGCGGACTATACCGGCGGTGCCGACGCGCTGCGTTCGGCGATCCGGAAACTGCAGCGCCACGGGGTGCGCGTCTCGCTCTACACCATCCCCGACCGCATCGCGAAGAGCTCGCGCATCGGGCGCGAACTCGGCCCCAAGATCGCCCAGGTGCGAGGCGATGGTCGTCCCTTGCAAGACGACCGGGTCTGGTACGTGTGCATCGGCGCCAAGCCGTGGCGGGACCACTACGTGCAAGCCCTGAAGCGGACCCGACACGAGCTGGGTGTCGATGCCATCTACGTCGACGTCTTCGGGTACTCGCGCCGTCAGGTCTGCAATTGCCCGGAACACGGCCACCAGGTCCCTCTGAACGTCAACGAAGCCTGTGGCCGACTGGCCCGGCGGCTGCGTGACGAACTGCCCGAGGGCGTGGCCCTGTGGAGCGAGTTCCCGCTGAGCGACGTCAACAGCCAGTACATCTCCGGCAACATCACCTACTATTTCCTGAGCCTCCACGAGTACCTGATCAAGTCGTACGATCCGTCCGAGCGTGCCCCGCTGTTTTCTCCTCCGGGTCAGAGCGTGTACCGGTTCGCCTTTCCAGGGGTCAAGCAGTTCGGTTTTCCCGTGGGGTTCGAGGGCAGTCCCGACCCGCACGAATTGGGATTCCTGTTTTTCAACGGCGAGGGCCTGTACGACGTCGGCTGGCTGCTGTACGACAGTCGCACCCTGGCGCGGGTGCGAAAGTGGCTGGCCATCCAAAGAGAATACGCCGATTGCTTCGCAACCGCGGCCCCAGAGCCGCTGGTCCCCACCGAGGCGGGTCAGGTCTACGCCAACCGGTTTCCCACCGCCAGCCGCACGGTTTGGACGCTGTGGAACGCGCGGTTCACAACCTATCGCGGCCCGGTTCTGGCCGTGCCACACCGGCCTGGAGCCACCTACCGGGACGTATGGAACAACCGCAAGCTGCGTCCGCGAATCATTCGGCGCAAAGCGATCATCACGCTGACGCTCGATCCGCAAGGTCTTGGCTGCGTACTCCAGACCCACGCCGCGCCGGCAGCTGCCGGCCTCCCGCGCTGAAGCCGCGTGTACGCGGCCGGATCCTGTTTCCCGTTTGCCGAGGGGGAGCGAAAGGCTGCAATGGCGCCATGTCGCGACCACTGCGAATCGAGCTTCCCAGAGCCATCTGTACCGCCCGCGGCCAGGTCGGACCAAAGGGGTGAAGCGCAAACGAGGGAGTGGATTGCGTCCCCCCTTACGCTTCGGGCTGCTTGGTATCGTCTCAAAACCGACAAGCCTGCCCGCGGGCCGTATACCATGCCGTGCCTCGCGGCAATGAGCGGCAGCGCGTGTTTCTCCAGGATCCCGACCAAATCACCATGCGCGATCCGGCGTCATGCGGCCCTTTGGCTCGCACGGATGGCCTGTCGTTGCAGCCCCCTGTTCCGCTTCCGCAAATAGTATCGAACGGTCCTCACAGAATCGCACATCCGCACACATTTGTGGTTCCGCGTAACGTTGGCATGAAGAT
>DQVB01000368.1 GCA_015661985.1 Planctomycetota bacterium
GGATCTTGGCGGCCTGGGCAATAAACTCTCGAGCCGCTTCGGCCGTCCGCTGGCTGGGCTGGTCTTCCGCCTTCGGCTCAGTGGGAGGAACGCCCGTCTTCTGTGGATCCGTGTCGCTGACGTTTCCCCCCAAGCCTTCGCCACGAAAGACGACCACGAAGCGGTGCTCCCGAACCGGCTCGACCAGCACCTCCATGCCCGGGACGGTGATCGCCCGCAGTCTTTCCACGCGGGCCTGCATCTGTTCGGTACTCAACCGGTCGTCCGGCCCACTGCCGCCGCGGCGGTTGGTGATCAGGCCTTGCTTGTCCAGGGTCACGAAGTTGCACCGCGTGGCGACATCGTTGCGCTCCAGCTGGAAGCCGATCCCGGTGGCCTCCAACACGCCACGCCCGATCTGGTACTTGAGCGGGTCATAGCCGAACAGGCCTAGGTGCCCCGGGCCGCTACCGGGAGTGATGCCGGGCTTGATGGGGATCATGCTCCCCGAGACACCCCGGCGGGCCAGGCGGTCGAGGTTGGGCGTGCGGGCCGCCTCCAGCTCGGTGGGCCCCCCCGGATTGACAGGCAGCCCTCCCAGCCCGTCGGCCACCAGCAGGACGATTTTCGGCCCCAACTTCGGCGCCTCGCCCGGTTTCGGTGCTGGAACCACCTCCCGCGTCAACTGCTCGATGTCCATCTGCTTTTCCTCCGGTGAAACCATGGCGAGGGTCACTCTGATCCACAGGATTTTCGGCTTGATCCATTTTGGCCCCTGTCCGGGTGACAGCCGCCGGAACCGGTTCGTTCGCCGTCCCGCCTTCAGCCGGGATCATCGTCCCCCGTTTGCTGGCGTCCCCATTCCGCCTAGAGGCGGTACTCCAAACAGGGCAACAGCTTGCTTGGCTCCCAGACCGTTACCGGGCTTTGAACCGTGCCGAGTTCTCCGTTTTTACCTCCTACGCGGCACCTCTACAAGCAGGCTGATTGTCGCGCGCTGGCTACTCCACGCCGCCGAGCGGCTGTCGTACAATGGCGGTTCGTTCTCGATGTCCGTCGGGCGGACGGCTCTGGGGAGCCGATCTGACGTGCTGGAGGTCGAATCGGTCTTGGTTTGGAGAAAAGGGCCGACCGTGGCTGAAGGAGATTGGAAACTGTTGAGATCCGAGGAGGTGGCTACCTACCACATCTTCCGCATCCGCCACGACCGGTATCGACTGCAGACATCGGGCGCCGAACGGGATTTCGTCGTGCTGGTCTGTCCCGATTGGGTCAACGTCGTGCCACTGACGGCCGACGGCCAGGTGGTGCTGGTGCGGCAGTACCGTCACGGCATCCGCCGCCCGACGCTGGAGATCCCCGGCGGCATGGTCGACGCGGGCGAATCGCCCGAAGAGGCTGCGGTGCGCGAGTTGCGTGAGGAGACCGGCTACGTGCCGGCGCAGTTGAAGCGTTTGGGCCGGGTCACCCCGAACCCCGCCATCCTGGACAACCTCTGTTACAGCTTCCTGGCCGAAGCCTGCCGGCTGGAAGCCCCACCGCAACCCGAGCCGATGGAGCGGATCGAGGTGGTGCTGCGACCGCTGGAGGAGATCCCGTCGCTTATCGAGGACGAATCGATCTCCAACTCCATGGTGATCAACGCCTTCGCCTTCCTGGGGCTGGTGCCGCGCCGGGGCCGGTGAGCACACGGGCAACGCGGCGCCGGCCAGCTGCTGGGACCATCGGTGCGTCGCGCGCATTGACCGCCGCGAGGCGACCGGCTACAAGTAGAGTTGCTCCGTGCCCCCTGTCGTGTCGATTTGGACAACTTTTGAGGGAGGATCTGCCATGCGACACCTGCCCCATCGCCGTCGTTTTCTCCAGGCCGCTTCGCTGGGTGCCGCGGCCGCCGGCTTCACCGCTGCCAGCTACGCCCGCGTGGCGGGCGCCAACGAGCGGATTTCCATCGGCGTCATCGGCTGCGGCGGCCGCGGCCACGCCCACATGGCTGGCGTACACGCCCATTCGGAAACGATGAACTGCCAGATCATTGCCGTGGCCGATCCCTGGCGCCAGCGTCGCGAAGCGGCGGCTGCCAAAGTGAAGGAGTGGTACGGGCATCCACCCAGGTCGTTCGTCTCGTACCGTGACCTGCTGGCCCTGGATGAGGTGGATGCCGTGATGATCGCCTCCTGCGACCATCAGCACACCACCCACCTGGAAGCTGCCGCCAAGGCGGGCAAAGACGTCTACTGCGAAAAACCGCTGGGCAAGGATTTCGAGAAGGTCAAGCGCGCCGTGGACGCGGTAAAGGCTGCTGGCGTGGTGTGCCAGATCGGCACCCAGATC
The DNA here is from genome assembly GCA_015661985.1 of Planctomycetota bacterium. GTDB lineage: Bacteria > Planctomycetota > Planctomycetia > Pirellulales > Thermoguttaceae > SZUA-1497. The sequence goes on from DQVB01000368.1 coordinate 2,311, forward strand.
CGCAGCCTGCCCACCACCACGGCCTGCCGCCAGTTGTTCCAGAGCGGCCAGCTGGGCAAAGTGGCACGCATCGAACAGAGTCGCAACAGCACCCGGCCCTATTGGTACAGCCGTATTCGTCCCGTGGACCCCAAAGATGTGGACTGGAAGGAGTTCCTCTGCGGATTGCCCGACCAGCCCTTCCGGGCCGACAAGCTCAGCGCGTGGTACGGCTACCGCGAATTCTCCGACGGACCGGTGCCCGGGCTGGCCAGCCACTTCGTCGATCTGATCCACTACATCACCGGCGCCAAGTTCCCGAAAAGCGCCACCGGCCAACACGGTACGTTCACGTGGATCGACGAGCACCAGTTCACCTGCCCGGACCAGGTTCAGGCCACATGGATCTACCCGGAGGGGTTCATGGTCAGCTACACGACCAACTTCACCAACAGCTACGGCAACCACATCTACTTCCTGGGCGAACAGGGCACGCTGAGCATGACGCCTTGGACGAAGCCGACCTACTGGCGGGCCGGGGCGGGCAAACCGAGCAAGCTGCCTCGCGAGGAAACCCCGGTCGAGCCGATCGAAACCCCCGACCACTTCCTGGATTGGCTCCAGTGCATCCGCTCCCGCGGCGTCTGCCGGGCACCCATCGAAGCCGGCTACCAGCACGCCGTGGCCGTGATCATGGCCGTCAAAGCCTCGGACACGGGCCGCCGCCAGATCTACGACCCGGAAAAACGGGAGATTCGAGACGGCTGAGGCCCCCAGCCAGTGCCGCGGCAGGATGTCACGAGAACGACTGCTCGGGGCCCGGGAACGTCCCGGCGCGGACATCGTCCCGATACTGGGTCACCGCCGCCACGATCTGCCGGCCCAGATCGGCATAGGGCTTGACGTGCCGGGGCAGGCGGCCCTCGGTCAGGCCCAGCAGGTCGTGGGTCACGAGGATCTGGCCGTCGCAGCCCGCGCCGGCCCCGATACCGATGGTGGGGACCGCCACGGCCGCGGTGATTTCGGCGGCCAGATCCGCCGGGATGCACTCCAGCAGGATGGAAAACGCCCCGGCCTGCTCCGCTGCCTTGGCGTCTGCCATGAGCCGATCCCGGTCGCGCTGGACCCGATAGGTGCCCATTTGCTGGATGCTCTGAGGCCGCAGGCCGCAATGGGCCATCACGGGGATCCCTGCGGATACCAAGGCCGCCGTGATCTCCGCCTGGCCAGGCCCCTGCTCCAACTTCACCGCTTGGCAGCCGGTCTCTTTGAGCACCCGACCGGCGTTCTCGATGGCCCGAATGGCGCCTAGCTGGTAGCTCAGGAAGGGCATATCCACCACTACCAGTGCCCGCCGTACCGCCCGGCAGACCAGCTTGCCGTGGTAGATCATCTCGTCCACGGTCACCGGGAGCGTGTTCGAATGCCCCTGAACGACCATGGCCACGCTGTCGCCGACCAGGATCCCTTCGATGCCGGCCGAATCCACGAGCCGAGCCATGCCGTAATCGTAGGCGGTGAGCATGGTGATCTTGCGGCCAGCTTGTTTGCAGGCCGTGAATTCGGGCACGGTCATCTGACGCGGAGGATCGGGCATTGCAGAACGCGCCTTGGAAGAAAGTTGGAGCAGACTTCATTTCCAGGCCAGTCCCACGGCCGCACCGGCTCGGCGGGCTGCCGGACGTGGCTTGCGGCAGACACAATATACGCCGAGCGGACCGTTCGGGCCAGGCCGAGGCCCCTTGACGGGCCGGCTCGAATGGTTAAACCATGGCACAGATCAGGCTCGGGAGGCGTGCGCGTCGGCACAAGTGACGAGGGACAACCGGCCCCGCCGCTCGCATGGGACGCGCACCCTTGTGGCTGAACGACCGGGGGTGGTCCACGAATCAGCTCGTCAACGGGAACGCCGGAGAAGGAAGAAGGACATCGATGCCGCGGGTTATTGTTCTGGACAACCTCTCGGAAGACGGCCTGAAGCTGCTCCATTCCAGCGGGGATATCGACTGCGATGTCCGCCCGGGCCTGAAGGGCGCCCAGCTCCGCGACACCCTGCGGGAATATGACGGGGCGATCTGTCGCAGTGGCGTGAAGATTACGGCCGACGTATTGGAGGGCAACCGCCGATTGAAGGTGATCGTGCGTGCCGGGGCGGGCACGGACAACATTGACACGGCGGCAGCGGCGCGCATGGGGATCGTGGTGATGAATACCCCGGGGGGTAATACGACCTCCACGGCCGAACACACGATCGCCATGATGATGGCCCTTTCCCGGCATGTCCATCCGGCCTATCGTTCGCTCATCGAAGGGCGTTGGGACCGCAAGCGGTTCATGGGCGCGCAGCTGGCCGGCAAGACGCTGGGCGTGATCGGCCTGGGGCGGGTAGGTCAGTCAGTGGCCGTCCGGGCGATAACGCTCCAGATGCGGGTGTTGGGTTACGACCCTTTCGTCCCCGAATCGCGGATCAAGGAGCTGGGGATCGAACCGTGCCGGTCGATTGACGAGATACTGCCCCGGGTGGACTACCTGACAGTGCACACCCCACTCAACGACCAGACTCGCAACCTGATCGGGACCGACCAGATCAAGCGGATGAAAAAGGGGGCCAGGGTGATCAACTGCGCCCGGGGAGGGATCTGCGACGAGGCGGCCTTGGCTGAGGGACTCAAGAGCGGCCATTTGGGCGGCGTGGCTCTGGATGTGTTCACCACCGAACCGTGCACCGCGAGCCCCCTGTTCGGCCTGCCGGGCGCTTTGTGCACGCCCCATTTGGGCGCCAGCACGGAAGAGGCCCAGACCAGCGTGGCCGTAGAGGCCGCCGAATTGTTGATCGACTTCTTCACCAGCGGCGCCATCCGCCAAGCGGTCAACGTGCCGCCGTTGGACCCGCGCACGCTGGCCAGTCTCCGGCCCTACCTGAACCTGGCGTACCGCCTGGGTCTGCTGATGGCCCAACTGGAACGTGCCCTGCCCCGGCGCTGTCTTCTGCGGTTCGAAGGGGACGTGGCGGGCCGCGACTGTCGGCTCTTGTCGGCCGCCTTCGCCGCCGGGCTGCTGGACCATGGCGCCGAGGGGGAAACGAGCATTGTGAACGCGGAGATCCTGCTGCGCGACCGGGGCGTCGAGTTGGTTCAAGAGACGTCGCCGCGCATCGGCGATTTCCGCTCGCTCATCACCGCCGAGCTGGACACGGACAAAGGCCCTCGCACCGCCTCGGCCACGCTCTTCGGCCGCGACATCCCGCGATTGGTCCGCATGGGCGAATTCCGGCTGGAGACCCGCTTGGAGGGCATACTCCTGCTGACCACTCACCGTGACGTGCCCGGCGTGATCGGCAAGATCGGGCTGGTCTGCGGGCGCCACCAGGTCAACATCGCCTACCTGTCGGTGGGCCGGCGGATCGGACAGCCGGGCGGCGAAGCGATGGGCGTGTTCGCCCTGGACAGCGAACCACCGGCCGAAGCGCTGGCGGAAACCCTCCAGCTGGAACCGATCATCCGTGCCAGCGTGGTTCGACTCCCGTCGGCCGATAAACTGCCGCCCTGGCTGGGCCGCTGACCGGCTGGATGACCGTTCGCAATCGTGCCGCAGACGGCGCGGGCAAAAACACGAAACACGAAAGCGCCAAACAAGCACGAAATCCGACATCCAAATGCCCCAAACGTACCAGTGCACCGCTGGATGCTGTGCCGCAACCGCCGGATGGCAGCCAGTGTTCTTGTCATCGGGGTTTGGGGCATTCGGATTTGCTCGGACATTCGGATTTCGACGCCCGGCTTTGCCGCCAATGGTGTCGCAGAATCACGCACGGTGATTCAGGACTCAAACGGGCCGTGATGCGAACCGTAGCGGCGGGTGAGCCAGTCCAGGAGCAGCACGAGGGCAATGCCGGCCAGCCCCACGGCGATGGCGCCGCCCACCTGGGCGTCGAAAGCCTCCGGCCATATGTTCTCCCACTGCCCGTGCTGGATGTCGGCCGCTGGGTCCAGCGGCTGCTTGAAAGGCCAGATCCTGCGCAGCGATCCGACCATGAACCCGCAGAGCACGGCCAACGTCTCGGCGTGGTATCGCGCCAAAAGCCATCGCAACAGCTTGCTGAACCCCAAAAGCCCCAACGCACAGCCGCAGCCGAAGACGCCCAGTGTCAGCAGATGGGACACGGTGATCTGTCCGTGCACCAGGCTGCGGATCACCCCGGCCACGTATTGATACTCACCCATGATCAAGAGAATGAAAGCCCCGCTGATGCCCGGCAGAATCATGGCGCAGATGGCCACCATGCCGCAGAAAAACAGATAACTGTAGCTGTGCGTGCCGGCCAGGAACGGCTGGCCCACCAGCCAGTACGCAAAGGCTGCCCCAGCCGAGGCCAAGAGCACCGCCAAGCCGGTCCACCGGGGCACCGAGCGGGCCACCAGCAGACTGGAGGCCAGGATCAAACCGAAGAAGGCCGCCAGCGTCAGGGTCAACTGGTGCTGGAGCAAGTAGCTCATGACGGTGGCCAGGCTGGCGATGCCCAGCAAGATGCCGCTGAGCAAAGCGGCCAGGAAGCGCAGGTCCACGTGCCCGGCCGCCTGGCGCCATCGCCCGGCGCGGAGGTGAGCGACAAAGGTCATGTCGAAGTGGCTGATGGCCGTAACCAGACGCACGTAGATGCCCAAAATCAAGGCCACCGTGCCCCCGGAAACGCCGGGAATGATGTCCGCTCCGCCCATCAGCAGCCCGCGACCCACGTGGGCCAAATCACCTCCGCGCAGGAATGTACCTCTCATCAGCCGCTCCCCGTGCAAGGCCAAAGCGGAAAACCAGAATTGTAGTCACCCAAGGGCGGCTTGGATACGGCAACCGGCGTCCACCCCCTCGGGCGGTTGACCGTCCCGGCGGTGCACCCTATGGTGGCCGGTTGAGCTGTCCAAGCCCGATGAAAGCGAGAGCAGGCACTGACAGGAGAGCCGAGCCATGAAATGCCCGCCCAAAGGGACAAGAGCGTGGAGAATGTTTGTCGCCGCATGCTGGCTCAGTCTGGTTCCTGCCCTCTCCGCTGGCGTGGGCGCTTTCGCGGCAGCCGGCGAGGCGCCGGCTGATCGGCCAGCGTGGCGGGCGCCGGGGCCGACACCGCCGGAAGTGGTGGCCGAGAAGATGAAGGCTCGCAAGGTGGCGTGGCCCACGGCCGAGCAGCTGGGGCGGATCGAGGCCAGTGCGCCGCAGCGGGCGCCAGCCGCGCCGCGTCGACCCCGAAGCGTGTTGGTCTGGGGCCACCTGTGGACCCATCAACCGAACCCGTTCGCCGCCAAGGCCCTGGAAATCCTGGGTGAAAAAACCGGCGCCTTCCAGACCACCGTCAGCGATGACCCGGGCCTGCTATTGCCCGGACCGCTGGCGCAGTTCGATGCGCTGGTGATGAACAACATCCACGAGCGGGAACCGTTCCTGCCGGAAGACGTCAATCGGTTGGCTCCGCAGCAGCAGGCCGCCGCGCGCAGGCTTGACGAAGCGGTCAAACGCAGCATCCTCCAATTCGTGCGCGAAGGCAAAGGGATCGTGGGCATCCACGCCGCCATAGCCGCCCTGCAGAAATGGCCGCAATACGGCCGCATGATGGGCGGCTACTACGGCGGCCACATCCACCAGGAGGTGGTGATCAAGCTGGACGACCCCGCCCACCCGCTGAACGCCTGTCTCGGCGGCCGGCCGTGGCGGATCCGCGACGAGATCTATATCCCGCGTGAACCCTACCGCCGCGAGGCCGTGCACGTGCTTCTCAGCCTGGATCTGAGCCAAATGCCCGACCCCGGCAAACGCCCGGACCGAGACTACCCGATCTCGTGGGTGCGCCGGTACGGCCGGGGGCGAGTGTTCTATACAACGCTGGGGCACGACGTGGCCACGTATTGGAATCCCTTGTTCCTTCGCCATCTGCTGGCCGGCGTTCAGTTCGCCATCGGAGACCTCAAGGGGACCACCGCTTCCGCAACCGAGTAGTCTGGATTATTTTTTGGCGAACAAGGCCACGGTCACCAAATTTGGTGAAGATGGGAGATCCGGGTGGCCCGAAAGCCTTCCAGGGTCGCCCAAACTCACCATATTTTGCGACTGTCACCTTTCCCGTCTTTGAAGAAACAAAACATGGCCGCCAGGAGGAGCACGACGGGAACTCCCGATCCCCAACCACGACTGCTGGCCCGACCAGTCTTGACGCGGCCCGCTGACGACATGTGTGTTTCGGCAGCTCGAAGGCTTATCGCCCATCCCCCAGAATCTGCAGCGTCCAAGGCGAAGCAACTTCCCCAAAACAGAGGCTGTCCTGTTCGGGCATGTGGAAGCAAGCGGCTTCTCATCCAGAAACGTGAGTGCCTTTTCCAGGTTGGGCGAGAAGAGCGTCTCAAGCACCTCGCCCACCCACTGAAAGCGACGTACACGGCGACGGAGCTTGGCCAAGGCGGTTTCCGTACGGCGGCGCGGGTCAAAGAGGCGCTGGACTTCTTCCACGATCTCTCGCGGGGTCCGTAGTTCGGGCCGGCCGTGGGTGATGCGCTGGAGGTTTCGCCGCTGAGCCGGTGTCAGGTCACGCTGGACGAACAACCAGCGATGCCCAAACAGGTCCCCCACTCTCTGGTCAATCCCTTTGCGACGCTCAGCGACGCGACCGTCGGGGCCGCCGCGGCCCTGCTTCGATCTACTGTGACCAGTTCCTCGCGAACCTTCGCCACCGCCCGGAGTACCCCACCGATCAATTCCTTGATCTGTGAAAGTCGCAGATCTGATGAGGCAGCGAGCCGAAGACCTTCAAAACCGGCTCAGGATACAGGGCCGAGGCATCCGTCCTGATCCCCTGGAGGCTCAGCCCACGCTCGTCCAACAAGGACCGAAATCCGCGCAAGAAACGTTCCCTATGCGCGTGAGTTGGATCATGTCGAGCGCTTCGTAGAGGATCCGTCCATACGTGCGCGTGTCGACCATCGAGAGGACACAGAAGGGCGCCATCGTGCCACTGGTCGGCCCCGATGTATCCCGAAGGATCGACCTGCACGCGCTCGAGGTACTCGCTGGCGATCTTCTCCCCCGCCCTTTTTCCCGAAATGAGCGCCGCAAAGAGCTCCTTCTCACAAACCCTTGCCCCCAGGATCCACCTCAGAAACCTCGTTCATACTGGGCGGCGCACTTGACGCACATCGTCGCATAGGGGATGGCGTCGAGTCGTTTCTTGGGGATTCTTTCGCCGCACTCTTCACATTGCCCGTAGGTTCCTTCCTCGATCCGTTCCAGGGCGGCTTCGATCTGTTCCAGGGTGGCACCTTCGCTTTCCATCAGGCTCAAGGTAAACTCCTGTTCGAAGTTGTCGGTGCCCATGTCGGCCATATGGATCGGCATACTGGACAGATCGCCGTTGGCTTCCGTTCTTCGCTTGTTCAACGCGGCGTCGGCCAGCCGGTTGACGTCGCCTCGGAATCGGGCTCGCAACCGGATCAACCGTTCGTGGTATGCCTTTGTATCGGCCTTTTTCATGGCATCGTCTCCCAAACAGGGCGAGTAATTTGGCCTTGACCGACCGCACATGAGACCTATTAGTGTACGAGGGAAGCCGGCAATTGTCAAAGGTCTGCGGCGGTTTTTTCCCGGCTCCGCCGGGGTGCCCGGCGTGGGGCCACCGGGAGCGCTTTCCGGTTGCCCTAACGTGTTGGAGCGTAACGAGAAGCTACGCAGGGGCGGACGGCGCCTAAGATGACCGTGCAGGTGGAATATCCCCTCCCGGGGGGGTAGGCGCCGTGGGACACCACGCCCTCGCGGCCCCCCAGCCCATGGCGCTTGAAGGCGCCCGGCAAGTGCCGTACATTAGTGCCTTTGTGGGGAGAATATGCCGAACGACGTGAACCTGCTGCTAAAGGGCTGAGCCATTTCGCGTCCGGATCTTGCTTACCAGCAATGTGTGTGGCCGGCCTGTGGTGCCACGTTCGGTATCGAGGAGGTCCGGGTGGCCTGCCCTCGCTGCGGCGGTTTGTTGGACGTCATGTACCGATGGGACCGCCACCCGGTGCCTTCGTCGCTGCGAGCCTTTGAGGCGAAATGGAGTGCCCGCCACGATCCCCACTCGTTCAGCGGCGTATGGCGGTTTCATGAACTGCTGCCCTTCGCGCCGTTGGAGAAGTGTGTCACGGCAGGCGAAGGGCAAACGCTGCTACTGCCCTCTGGCAGCGTGGCCGCTTACGTAGGGCTTCGCCCGGGGCGGCTGTTCCTCCAGTACGAAGGAATGAATCCTTCGGGCAGCTTCAAAGACAACGGCATGTCGGCCGCCTTTACCCATGCGCATGTCGTGGGCGCCAAGCGAGCTGCCTGCGCCTCTACGGGCAACACCAGCGCTTCGCTGGCCCTTTACTGCTCGGTGACCGGCCTGATGAAAGCGGTCATCTTTGTCGGTTCGGGCAAGATCGCCTACGGCAAACTGTCCCAGGCCCTCGACTACGGCGCCTTGACCGTCCAGATCGCCGGGGACTTCGACGACGCCATGGCTCGGGTCAAGGAGGTGGCCAGCCAGCTGGGTATCTATTTGGTCAACAGCGTCAACCCTTTTCGCTTGGAGGGCCAGAAGACCATCATGTTCCGCGTCCTGGAGGCCCTCCGCTGGGAGGTGCCCGACTGGATCGTCGTCCCCGGGGGAAACCTGGGTAATTCGAGCGCTTTCGGCAAGGCCTTTTGGGAGCTCTACCAGCTGGGCCTCATCCCTCGCATCCCCCGATTGGCCATCATCAACGCCACAGGGGCCAATACGCTCTTCGAGCTGGTCCAAGGGCGCGGCATGCGATGGAACGGCGGCCAAGTGGATCGGCGCACGGTGGACCACTTCTACCACGAAATGGACAGCCAAGGCCGCCGCGCCTCGACGATCGCCAGCGCCATCGAAATCAACCGCCCCGTGAACCTGGCCAAATGCCTCCGGGCCCTGGAAATCTGCCGCGGCGTGGTCCGCGAAGTGACGGACCAGGAGATCCTGGACGCCAAAGCCCAGGTCGGAGCGGGCGGATTGGGATGTGAACCGGCCAGCGCGGCCAGCGTAGCGGGTACTCGGAAGCTGGTCTCCGAGGGGGTCATCGACAAAGATGAGCGAGTCGTGTGTGTCCTGACCGGTCACCAGCTCAAAGACCCCGACGCCACGGTGGCCTACCACACCACAGACCAAGAGCTGTTCAACCGTGTGCTGGGCAAACGGGGCGTGCGCCGCGCCACCTACGCCAACCGCGCCGTGGTCGTGCCCAACGATTTGGACGAAATCGTCAAGGCCATCCACCTGTACAGTTGACCCGCCGGCCGCCCCCCCACGCTGCCCACGGGGCACTGGGGCGGCCCGCAGCGTCCAAAGAACGCCTGGCCACACAGAGCCGGTCTCCCCGCGTTTTGGGCGACTGGTATACTCCCGGTAGCCTCAGAGCCCTGGCGGCCCTTTCTGGGACCCGTACAAGGGCCGTGGCTACGGGTTGCATGACCGCCGCCTCAGGAGCCGATTCGCCGAAGGAGAATCCATGACCCCTGTCCGAATTGCGATCCACGGTGCCGCCGGGCGCATGGGAAAGCGGCTGGTCGCGTTGGCCGCCGAAGACCCGGAAATCCAAGTAGTCGCCGCGCTGGAATCGAGCAACCATCCGCGACTGGGCGAAGATGCCGGGACGGTGGCCGGGGCCGGTCCGTTGGGCGTGCCCCTGGCCAGCCAGTTGCAGGGTGAGTCGGAGGTGATCATCGACTTCTCGCTCCCCGAGGCGTTCGACAGCCTGCTGGAAACGGCCCTCCAGCAACGCATCCCGCTGGTGGTGGCCACCACCGGACTCAGTGGCCAGCAGAGGGAGCGGCTCGAGGCCGCCGCAGCGCAGATCCCGGTGCTCTCGGCACCCAACATGAGTTTGGCTGTCAACTTGGCGATGAAACTGGCCCAGGCAGTGGCCCAGGTGTGCCGGGGCCGGGACGTCGACGTGGAAATCATCGAACGCCATCACCGTTTCAAGGAGGACGCCCCCAGCGGCACGGCGCTGAGGTTCGGCCAGATCATCGCCAGCGTGATGGGCCAGGGCCAGCATCGCCACGGGCGCCAAGGGCGCCCCGGGCCGCGGCCGCGCGACGAAATCGCCTATCACGCCATCCGCGCAGGCGACAATCCGGGTGAACATACGATCGTGTTTGCCAGTCTGGGCGAAGTGTTGGAGCTGACCGTCCGTGCCACCAATCGCGACTGCTATGCCCAAGGGGCCTTGGCCGCCGCCAAATTCCTCGCGGCCCAATCCCCTGGCCTGTATGACATGACCCACGTGCTGGGTCTGTAGCAGGTCAAACAGTGGCCATTGCCGTTGAGCAAAAGAAGCGGATGCCGGAAGGAGCCGGTTTGCGCCGCCCCACCGCCCACGGCATGGGAGGTGTGCGGAGCGGCGTTGGAAGCCGACAACAGCGCGGCCGCCGAGGGTACACCTGGGAGCCGACGGCCGCAACACTGAGCGGGGGAGGACGAGACATGGTGACGCGTTTGTTGTCTGCAATGCTTTGGACTTGCGCGGTTTTCAGCCCTTGGGTGACCGCAGGGGCCGAGAGCCTTCTGACACTTTGGTACCACCAACCAGCCGAGCGTTGGGAGGAGGCGTTGCCGGTGGGCAACGGCCGGCTGGGGGCGATGGTCTTCGGCGGGGTGGAGCAAGAGAGAATCCAGCTGAACGAGGAGACGATCTGGGCGGGTCCACCCGTGCCCGAGCCGCACGCCGGGATTCGCCAGGCCATGGTCAAGGCGCGCCGGGCGTGGTTTGCTGGCGACTATGCCACGGCCCACCGGCTCCTCCAGGATGCTCTGCCGCCACGGATCAGTCCGCGCAGCCACCAGACGCTGGGCGAGCTTCATCTGCAGCTGGAGGCCGCCGGGTCGGTCGGCGACTACCGGCGCCAGCTGGACCTGGACACGGCCCTGGCCGTCACGCGGTTCACCGCTGGCGGGGTGCGCTACGTGCGCGAGGTGTTCTGTAGCGCCGTCGATCAGGTATTGGTCGTGCATCAAAGCGCGGACAAACCGGGTTCCATCACCGTGGAGATCCGACTGGACCGTCCGGCCGATTTCCACACCGAAGCCGTGGCCGACGACACGTTGGCCATGCGGGGCCAAGCCCAACATAAGGGCCAACACTTGGGGGTCAAATGGGAGGCCCGGCTGCGGGTTAAGGGCGAAGGCGGCACGGTTTCGACCACCGGGAACAGCCTCCGTGTCACGGGCGCCGACGCAGTGACGATCTATCTGGCTGCCGCCACGGACTTCAACATCCACGATCCGGCCGACCCGTTGCAGCGTGATCGCGGCCAGGCCTGCCAGCGGCAACTGGACGCGGCCATGTCAAAACCTTACGACCAGTTGCGGGCCGACCATGTGCGCGACCACCGCCGACTTTTCCGCCGCTGCCAACTGGACCTGGGCGGCCGGGCAGCGGCGGACGCCCCCACCGACCAGCGATTGAAAGCATTCCGCGACGGCGCCGCCGACCCCGCACTGGCCGCGCTTTACTTCCAGTTCGGCCGCTACTTGCTCATCGGCTCCTCGCGCCCGGGTGATTTGCCGGCCAACCTCCAAGGCATTTGGAACGAACACATCAGGGCCCCGTGGAACGCCGACTACCATATCAACATCAACGTCCAAATGAACTATTGGCCCGCCGAGGTGACGAACCTGAGCCCGTGCCACGAGCCGTTGTTCGCATTCGTCGAAGGCCTGGTTCCCAACGGTCGGAAGACAGCCCAATTGGCCTATGGCTGCGATGGCTTCGTGGCGCACCACACGACCGATGTGTGGCGATGGAACACACCCTTCGGCGCCTTGCAATGGGGTATGTGGCCGCACGGCGGTGGGTGGTGCACCCAACACTTTATGGAGCACTACCGGTTCACCGGCGACACAGCGTTCCTCCGCCGCCGTGCCTACCCCATCCTCAAAGAAGCCGCCCAGTTCTACTTGGGATACCTGGTGCCGCATCCAAGGACGGGTCGATTGGTCGCTGGGCTGGACAATTCGCCCGAGAACTCGTACCTCGGGCCGGACGGCAAGCGGTACACGGTTTCGATGGGACCCAGCATGAGCCAGCAGATTATCTGGGAGGTGTTTACCAGTACGCTCGAGGCCGCCGAAGTCGTGGGCGCGGATGAACCCGTTGTGGGCCAGGCGCGCCGCGCCCTGTCGCAGTTGTATCTGCCACAGATCGGCCCGGACGGCCGACTGATGGAATGGGCCGAGCCGTTCGAGGAACGAGATCCCCGCCACCGCCATATCTCGCACCTGTTCGCCCTCTTCCCCGGGCGGCAGTATACCAGCGAAACGCCCGACATGCTGGAGGCGGCTCGCAACAGCCTCCGGCGCCGCGGATTCGGCGGCGATGTGGGCTGGAGCAACGCCTGGAAAACCTGCTTCTACGCCCGTTTGCTCGATGGCCAGCAAGCCCACTGGTACCTGGCTCGCCTCATCGGCCGCAACGCCTTCCCCAACCTGCTGAACGCCTGCTGGCCAGGCCGCGTGTTCCAGATCGATGGCAACTTCGGCGGCACGGCGGGGATCGCCGAGATGCTGCTGCAATCGCACGAACATGACCAGGACGGGCGCCCACTGATTCGCCTCCTCCCGGCCCTGCCGGAGGCATGGCCCGCCGGCCAAGTCAAGGGCCTCCGGGCACGCGGCGGGTTCGAAGTCTCCGTTCGCTGGTCCGAGGGAAAGCTGGATGAAGTGACGCTTCAGTCACTCTTGGGAGGACCCGTGGCCCTACGGTACGGGGACGCCGCTGCCCGCTTTGATACGCGCTCCGGCCAGGTCATACGGCTGGACGCTCACCTCCAAACTGTGCACTAACCGGGGCCGCATCTGCGGTCACACCATACCTGCCATACTTGGAGGCCCGGCGCCGCGTCTGATAGAATGCCCGATCGGCCAGTGTGGCCCGGTTGCAATGCCCATCACAAGGATCGCTCGAATGAGCAACGAAGAGCGAAGACAGCCACAGTTGGCGGACGATGGTTCCGTCCCCAGGGGGGAAAGCGGCGATGCCGAGACCCAACCGGACGAACAGGCCGACGCCGGCGGTTGCGACAGCACCCAGCTGGCCCCCACAGCCGAATCAGGGCCGAACGTCCCGGCCGAGGCTTCCCAAGCCAGCGGTGGCGGCCCGAAGGAGGCCCCAGCGCCGGAGACGGAGGTGGACGGCGGCACTGGCGAAGATCAACCCCAGCGCAAACCCGCAGGGCTGCGGGTGCGGGGACGGACCATCTTGATCGGTTCCCAGCGGGACCCGGCCGCCTATCGCCCCAAGCCAAAACGCGACTGGATCCCGGTCGACGCCGGCAGTAGACGGCCCCGGAAGCGCACGGGCGAGGCGCCCCAAACGGAGCAGCCGGAACCCGGTACACAAGTGACGGGGGAAGCTGCCCGCGGCCCCGCAGCGCCCGCCGGGCCCGGTGCGGTTGATACCAAGACCGATCGCGAGGAAAGGGAGCCGTCGAGCCCGGGCCCCAGCGAATCCCAGGTGATGGGGGCGGGCCCCAGCGAATCCCAGGTGATGGGGGCGGGCCCCAGCGAATCCCAGGTGATGGGGGCGGGCCCC
>DQVB01000144.1 GCA_015661985.1 Planctomycetota bacterium
CCAACACGACACAAACACCGTGATCCATGTCCACCACACGGAGCATTTCCTCGGCGGCTGCCGCACACGACCGCTCATCGGCCGAGTACGGCGGGGGCCGGTGGAGCACCGCCGGCAAGCTGTAGTTGAAGAACGTGTCGCATTCGTAGGCCCTTGTCGTTTTGGCTTCTCCGCGGGACAGCACTTCGATCGTGTAATGGTAGACCGTATTGCGGCGCAGGTCGCTCAAGCGGACCTCGTGTCGTTTCTTTGGCCTTGCGTCTTCGATCGTGCGGCTCCAACCCGCCGTGCCGTAGGTGAGCCGTGTCGAACATGGCTCACCGGTCTCCCACCGAACGACGGCAGTGGTGGCATCGGTGAACCGCAAATAGGGGCCGAAAGGCAAGAGAGGGCGATCGGGACCCTGTGGCTCCGCGACGCGATCGGACGTGCGCCGCGAGTACAGTGTGGCCGTCAAACGCATCGCCGCCTTCGGCCCCAGCAGCAGGCCGCCGCTGGGCGTGATTTGCCCCGCCACCGAGTTGCTCTGGAGGGCTGAGTCGACCGGGGCGAAGCGGTAGATCACGCCTTCATCCGTGCTGGCCACCAGCGCCCCATCGGCCACAGCCAGCCCGTAGACTCGGCCGAACACCGCGTGCTGCCACAGCCGGCGGCCTGAACGAGCATCGATCGCCACCACCCTGTCGCATCCGCCGACCAGCAGCGTCCGGCCGGCAAGAATCAGTTCCTCCCCGCCTTCGATAGGCACCGACCACCCTTTCTTGCCGCTCTTCCGGTCCAGCGCAGTCAGCTGGCGGTCGCTCAAGAGATACGCCTGCCTTTTTGTGACGACCATCGCCCGTCCACCCGCGAAACTGGCGATCTGTTCGCGCGTATCTGCCCGGCTCTGGCTGATCCAGCCGGTCTTGTTGCCCGGCCCGTGGATGATCTGGTCGTCTTCGGTCAAGAGCACGAAGCAGCCTCCGCCGCCCTTTTTCAGCTGGCCTTCGCTCTGGCCCGTGGATCGCTTCAGGATCAGCGGCGGAACGCGGCCCTGCGGCACAACCAGACGCGTCGGCGACGCCAGCAGGGCTCCTTCCATGGTGACGCCGGCGAAGGTTTGGACGTAGCGTCCCTTGCCTTTCGGTCGGCCGCTGGCCGCGTCCACGGCGCATAGATACGTGGGATGCCAGGGCAGCAGGCCAGCGGCAAAGTACGCCGTGCCGTCGGCCACCAGCAGACCGGTGCGGACCGGCCAGAGTGGGATGGGACGGCCGTTGTTCAGGATCAGGCGGTCATGCTTGGCGGGAGCGAATCTCCAGACCAGCGTCCCGTCGTCGGCTCGAAGGCAATAGGCGTACCCATCATCGGAGCCGAAGTAGAGGCGGCCGTCGGCATAGGTCGGCGCGATCCGCACGGGCCCGCCGGTCGTGTAGGACCATTTCTCCCGGCCCGTTGCGGCATCCAGGCAGCGAACCGTGTCGTCGGCCGACGAGCCGAACCAGAGACGACCGTTCGCCGCGATCACATGGAAGACGGGGTCGTAGTTGCGCATCGAGCGCAAGGGCCGCACCTCGGCGTAGGCGTCCCACTTGGCCGGGCCGTACCAAGCCGGCTGCGGCGGAGCGGGCGATCGCCATGCCCACTGAAGCTCCAAGGCATCCACCGGGACCGACTCCGTCGTAGCGCCGCTTCGGCGATTGTCATGCCGATAGGTCGGCCAGTCGGCAGCGTCTGTGACGGCCGTCCAACGGAACGTCAGTAGCAGGGTCACCACAACGTATTTCGCCCGCCTCACCATACTCTCTCCTTTGTTTTCCTCGGACTTCATGGGCATGAGACGCGATGTCCATGCCGCGAGTCGGCGGTCCCCCTTGACCGCATAGACGGCGTCGGCGTGACAGCCCGGCCGGCGAGGACTGCGGTGGGCCTCGTTCGCTCGGCCAGAGACTCTGCCACGGCCGGTGTGCCGTACGTAATCTATCGCCTGCCGGCCACGCTGTCCACGTCACCATCCCTCCACGGCGCATTGCGGTGGCCCCCCATGACGCCGCTTGCCGAGACGATCATAAAGCGGGCGCACTGCCAGCGTGATCCGTGTCCCGCCCTTACGCCTTGCAGGTTGCACCTGGTTGGACCACCGGGCATGATGGAGCGTTACGACGTGACGGTTCCCGCGCGGTGGGATCCCGGGAAGGAGAGGATCGATGAGTCGGTCAGTTGGCGTGAGCGGGCTTGTCGGCATCCGGCTGATTGCCTGGGGCGTGTTCCTGTTGCACCACGGCATGGCCGGCCTGTGCGCTGAGTCCCTTCGATGCGAAATCGCCGATATCACATGGGAACTCGGCCCCAATCTGCCCGAGTTCCGGAAAGGCGGCTGCGCGACCGTGCTGGCAGGCAAAGTCGTCAGCGTCTTTGGCATGCGGCAGCCGTGGGGCGAAATGGCCAGCATGTACGTCTACGACCCGCAGGCCAACGGGTGGCACCCCGGGCCGGACGGGCCGCTGGGGCAAGCCTACGTACAAGGCACCGAATGCGGAGATGCTTTCTACTCCATCGGGGGACGCAGTCGGCTGCGCGGTGGTGTCCACAACGAGTGCTATCGTTTGCGACATGAGCGAGGGGAGTGGGTTTGGGGGCGAGTCGCTGATTTGGACGTGAAGCGAGCCTGGGCGCCCAGTGCTTCGATCGGGAGCCGCTTGTTCGTTTTCGGCGGGGCGCAGGGCGGCCGCGGACCCACCCTGCGCAGCGTCGAGATGCTCGACCTGGCCAAGCAAGGATCCAAATGGCAACAGATGGGCGAAATCCCTGGTGATTCGCGCGGCTGGTCCGGCGCGGCCGCTGCCGGCGGCAAGATTTACTTGATCGGCGGCGCCCACTTCTTCTCACCGAAACCGACCGACGGACCAGACCGCAGGCGGCTGAAAGAAGTGTGGCAGTTCGACCTGGAAAGGCACGAGTGGCAAGGCCGATCGCCGCTGCCTTATGGCCTGAGCGGACTGGACTGCTGCGTGTACAGGGACCGCTATATCATCGTCGTGGGTGGGGCCGCGGCCACAAGCGACTACACGACAGAAATGCGCGGACTCGCGGAACGGGATCCACTTCATCAATACTACTATTGCCCGTTCGTGCTCGTCTATGATACGGCGACCGACCGATGGCACCGAATGCCCAGCTTGTTGCCGATGCCGACGAACGATATTCGTGTCGTCATCCTCGGCGATACGCTTTACGCGTTGGGGGGCGAACACATCGACCCAAGCACGAGCAATACGACGCCGTGGCTGCGAATCGGCCAAATCCGCCTGAGGCGGCGGTAGAGTCGGGCTGCTGGCGGCCGCGCAGTTGAGACACCAAGAGATTTGCTCCTTTTCCCACGCTGCATCCTGGCGGAGGTGCTGCCACTGTTGCCCATTTCGCGCTTCTGAGCTTCCAATGACGTCAAATGGATATGCCTCGAGCCTCGGTCGCAGGACACCGAAACCTCCAGCCGGCAGGGAGACGAAGGCTATGAATCCAGTCATCCGAACGACACAGCTTACCGCTTGCGAACCGCGGAAGCAGTGCTGGCCAATGCTGTGGCCCGTCCTTTGCGTCGCGCTGCTGGCCGCTGTTCAACGAGAGGCGCGGGGTGCCGCGGCGGTGCACCGGCCACACCATCCCTGGTTGTTCTTGACCGCCGCGGACGTCCAGCGGGTTCTCCAAGCAGTACGGACCAATGCCCAGTTCGCCCGTTGGGCCGAGGAGCTCGTCGCTCGGGCTGAATCGGCCGACGAGGCTGAGCTGCCGAGCTTGGACCGGGCGTGGTGGGACGCGGAGCGCGGGAAACCCTGGCGGGACACGTACCCCGCGGTTTTCCAGCACACCTGGCTTGACCCCTACGCCTGGGCGGACCTGGCCCGGACTTGCGCCTACGCAAACATGCTGCGTCCCTCGCCCGGTTTGGTGGAGAAGGCCAAGCGGCTTCTTCTGGAACTGGCCGACTTCACGTTTGAGTTCGAACACTACGATGTCGGCCTGAACTATACGGTTTGGGGCGTTGTGGCGTTGGAAGCCTACGACATCCTCCACGAATCGTTCGACAAGGCTGAGCGACGGCGACTGGATGCCTTCTTCGAACGTTTCTATCGGGCAGTGAAGAAGAACGACGACTACTGGGTCGAACATGAACCGGGTGGCACACTCAACAATCACTATGCGTGGCATAAACTCTGCTTCGTGGCGACGGGCCTGTTCTTTGCCCGCCCCGAGCGGATCGATGAGGCATTCGAGGGCCCCAAGGGGATCAACTTCCTCATGCGGTACGGATTCAGCGACAACGGGCTGTGGCGCGAAGGGGCAATCCCCTACCAGTTCGCCGCGACCTCGCCGCTGTTGCTGGCCGCCGAACTTCTGGAAAACGCCGGGCATCGGAGAAGCCTTTATCGAGGCGGGGAAACCTTCGACGGGCGGAATCTGCGACTCGCCTATGACGCATTGCTGGGGCTATTGTTCCCGGATCGCCGGTTACCCACCATCGGCGACTGCTACGGCCGCCGCCCACATTTGGGCGAGCACGCGGACTTCGAGACCCTATGCCGCCGGTTCAAAGACCCGCGTTACGCGTGGCTTCTACGCGACGCACCCCGCCGCTGCGACGATCTCCTGTTTCGCGGCTCGGCCGATCTGCCGCAAGGAACGCCGCCCGAGCAGCGGTGCCGCCTCTGGCCCGAGGCCGGCTATGTGGCGTTGCGCGCCGTGGAAGGCACCGACTACTGGTCCGGCCGGGGCTGGACGCTGTTTGCCACCTACTCGGCCAATCGAGTCCATTCCAACGCGGACAAGTTATCGATCCAGCTCTTCGCCGACGGCCACCTGTGGCTTCCCGACCTGGAAGCGCGCAGCAGCGAAGTCCACGCTTTTTCCTCCCGGGTGCAAGCGCGGCTCAACCGGCACACGATCTGCCACAACACATTGCTGGTCGACCGGCGCAACCAGCGTCATCCACGCCGCCGGCTCGATCTGGTCGAGTATCACGTCTTGCCCGGACTGAAGCGGGTGACGATTGGCGACCTCAGCGGTCAGCTTTACCCCCATGTGCGGCAGCTTCGCACGTGCATCGTGCGGGAGGGGTACGTGCTGGACGTCTTTCAAGCCAACCGCATCCGGAGCCACGGCACCCCAAGCCGTTTGGCCTGGCTCTTGCACATCGACGGGGCCCCGGGCAACAGCTCGATGCCGCCGGGAAGGGGCTTCGATTTGCCGGCGGCCGATCCGTGGAGCTATTTGATCCGGCCAACAAAAGCCGATCTGCCCGGGAGATACTGGGAGGTCTTGTGCCACGGCCGTCAACATTTCCGCCTGGACGTGGCCACCAGCGATCAGGGCGAGCTGATCCGCTGCGGCTTCCCGCTCGACGACAGCGACAGTCCGGATGTGGTGCCGATGCGCATGTTCTGCCTGGATACATCCGAAGGCTGGTTTGCGGCCGTCTATCAGTGCGGCCCGGAGCCGCCGCCGGCGGCCCGTATCCGGCTGTCTGCCGGCGAACTGGGCAACTGGTTGGTGACTGTCGAAATCGACGGCCAACGCTTCGCCCACCGGGTTCCGCAATTGTCAGAGTTGCCCGAGCCCGTCCGGTAGGGGGTTGTCGGCCGGAGGGAAAACCTCGGGTTGCGCAACACATGCAGACACCTTGGGCCATACCAGCTCGACGCCAGACTTGCTTTCCCCTTCTGCCAGGGATCCAGCCGGCAGTGTACGCGCAACAGGTCTGGGGCAAGTGCGACGACTGAACAGATTGGCCAAGGCAGGAAGAATGCACGTGGCGGACCGGCTTTGGAGGCTTGGGAAGAAGGGGGGAAATGGAATGGTCATAGGACTCAGCACAGCTGGCTGGGCGTGGGTGGAGGAGGCTGCACGTTTCTGCCGAATCGGGAACTGATCCGGTCTGTGGTGGGCGGCTCGTTTTTTGCGGAAAAGAGGCGCTGGAGGGCATTTTCCTGTTGCGCAGCGATGGGCTGGCGGGTATGATTCCGCCACCGCGCGGTGGGCCTTGGCTTGGTGGCTCCGATGCAGTTCACGCGAGCAGATCAACGCGACGGTCGGCGCCGGAGAGTGCTCAACGACGTACTCCTGGGCCGGAGCGGCTGCGGCACACGGGCGACCGTGGGCCCGCTGTTGCCGAGCCACGGGCGGGCCGAGTCGCGCAGGTCGCCCCGCTACGGAGACGCGTCGTTCATGGATCAGCAGCCTCGTCTCACCGATTTGATTCCGCGCCGACTGAGCACGTTCTTCCTCTGGCTGGTGGCCGGAGTGCTCGTCGTGGCCGCGCTGGAAGGGCTTTACGCATGGATGCCCTCCGTAGCCCACTGGACGACGGACGGACGGGTGGCCGCCTTTGACCTGGACAGCGAGGGAAGCCTGGGCGTTTGGTTTTCCTCCATGACGCTGGCCGCCGCCGGTTTGGTGGCTATCGTGATCTATTTGGTGCGCCGGCACCGCCAGGACGACTACACAGGCCGATACCGGATCTGGCTCTGGGCGGCAACCTGCTGGTTTGTGCTCAGCGTGGACGAGACGGCCAGCCTTCACGAGGGCTTCAAGGAGATGATGGCCCACCTGTCCGGCACACGCCTGTTTGGCGACGGGTCGATCTGGTGGGTCATGGCCTATGTGTTCGTCCTCGGCGGCGTGGGCAGCCGTCTGGTGTTGGACATGCGGCCGTGTTGGCTGTCCATGACGGCCATCGCTGCCACGGCGGGCTGTTACGTGGTGGCGGTGGCCACCCAGCTGGGTTGGCTGCTGCCGGACAGCGGGGCACGGGGGGTCATGCTGGAGGAAGGGGCGGAAATGATGGGCAACGTGTTCCTGCTTTTGGCCATGGGGCTTCACGCCCGCTACGTGATCATGGACGCCGAAGGCAAGCTGCCCGAACGCCACGGGCGTTGGCTGCGCCCATTCCGCCTGGGCAACGGCGCCCGAGGCAAGCGAGCTAGCGGCGGGGCCCAACAGGCCGGAGCTGAGGGCCAAGACGACCGTATCGATGCCGGCGCCGCGGACGGGGCGGAGCAGCTCAAAGTGCATCCGCCGGGGAGCAAGAACAGCGCGGCCAGCGATCCTGTGCCGGCGGCTTCCGCAACGGGCCAGTCTTCGGGCGGAGATGGGCCGCAGGAGTCCAGCCCGGTGCGGCGGAAACTCACCAAGGCCGAAAAGAAGGCCCTCCGTCGCAAGCTTCGGAAAATGGCCCTTCAGCGGCAGAAACAGGCGGGCCGTTGATCGGCAGTCTGCGAGGCCGGCCTCGCGCTTCAAAGACCCCGACTCAGCCGGCTCTTTGCAGGCATTGGGGGTTCGTCCACAGGCGAGCGGCATCAGCGTGGTGGGGCCGTCGGACGCGTGGGGTGGTGGTCCGGGCCACTTGGTTGCGTTGCGGGCAACTCGTCCAACGAACGGCGGTGCTCGTGCTCCAGGTACCCGCGGCCTTGGCGGATGCCGATATGGTCCCACGGCAAGCGGGCATCCAGCGGGTGAGCGTGGTGGAGGATCGCCGAGGAATCGACCTGTTCCTCCTGGAAGGCCTGTTGCCACAGCTCGGGCCGAAAGTGTTCGTTCCAGGCGTCCAGCCGTGCCCCCCGTTGCCACGCCCGTTGGATCACCGCGCCCAGCCGCCGGTCGCCCCGGGCCAGCAGCCCTTCCAGCAGGCTGGCGTCGATGTCGTGACATTTCAGCTCCACGGAACGCATGCGCCGCCGGCGCCGCAGGTAGCGCTGGGCTTCTTCGAAGTACCGTCGCTCCCGCATCCCGTGCCACTGGTAAGGCGTGTGCGGTTTGGGCACGAAATTGGAGACGTTGGCCACCACGGAGGCCGGCCGGCCGGTCAGTTGTCTGCCCAGCCTGGAGATGGCTTCAGCCATCTCGATGATCCCCCGCAAGTCGGCTTCCTCTTCGCCCGGGAGCCCGCACATGAAGTAGAGTTTCACTCGCTGGAAACCGCGCTGGAACGCCTGGCGACAGCCCTCGAACAGATCGCCGTCGCTGATCGCCTTGCCGATCTGCCTGCGCATCGACTCACGGGCCGCCTCGGGGGCCAACGTCAAGCCCGAGCGGCGGTCGGTGGTCACCAACTGACTGACGGCCTTCAGCTGTTCATTCACCCGCAGGCTGGGAACGGCGATGTTGACGCCCAAAGGCCGAAACCGCTCTTGCATGCGCCGCACCAGTTCGTCGAAGTGCGGGTAGTCGCTGGCCGAAAGCGACAGCAACGAAATCTCGTTGTAGCCGGTCCGGCGGTACGCCTCCCACGCCGCCTGGAGAACGGTGTCCACGCGGCGGAAACGAAGGGGCCGCTTCGTCGGGCTGGACTGGCAGAACCGGCATCGCCACGGGCAGCCGCGCATGATTTCAATGGCCAAACGATCCTGGACGCATTCCACCAGGGGGACCACGGGGGCCGCTGGCAAGGGTACGGCATCCAGGTCGGCTACCACCGCCGGGCTGATCGGCTCAGGGATGGCTTCCAGCCGCGGCTGTACTGCCCACAGACCTGTGCGCGGCTCGAAAACCTCTTCATAACACCGCGGCACGTAGGTGTGCGGCACCCGTCGAGCGATCTGTTCCAGCGAGCCGGCCCGTCCCACGGCGCGGCGTCTGGCCTCCAGCCACGCGTCGCACAAGGCCGGCAACACCTCTTCGCCGTCACCGATGAGGAAAACGTCAATGAACCGTGACATCGGCTCCGGATTGTGGGCACACGGCCCGCCAGCGATTACCAGCGGATGAGCGAGCGAGCGAGCGTCGGCACTGAGCGGGATGCCGCCAAGCTCCAGCATGGTCAGTACGTTCGTATAGCCCAATTCGTGCTGAAGCGAAAAACCGACCACGTCAAAGTCGGCCAGGGGTGTGAATGTCTCCAGGCTGTACAGCGGAATCTCCTCGGCCCGCAGCAACCGCTCCATGTCCGGCCACGGCGTAAAGGCCCGTTCGCAGGCCCAATCGTCCCGGGCGTTCATGATGCTGTACAGCACCTGAAGCCCATGATGGCTCATCCCGATGGCATACGTGTCAGGAAAAGCCAAGCATAGGCGGCCGCGCACGCGGCGACGGTCTTTGACCACCGCGTTCCATTCGCCGCCGATGTATTGGCCCGGCGTCTGCACCCGAGGCAGGAGCTTGCGCACCACCTGATCCTTGAGCGATTGATTGAGCATGGATGAACCGCCGTGGAAAACCCCATCTGATGCGTGCCCCGTACTCGCATTATACCGTGGGCAGCTCCCGCTGACGCGGGCCAGCAGCTCGGAGTACCTCGGCCAGTCCGGCCTGCGGCGGTGCGTAATGCCCCCGGCCCGCCCGGTGCCCGTGGCAGGCAAAGAACAAGGGGTTCTCAAACGGCGGTCAGAGCCAGAGGATCAGCGCCAAGGCGGAGAGGGCCACCACGACGGTCAGAATCGCTTCGTTGCGACTCATTCTTGCTGGCCGATGCACGCAAAACTCCTTCGATCCGGTGGCCTCGGTGTGGCGATCAAGCCGCAGGCCGGAGGCGTGATCCAGCGCGGCCGCGACGATCAGGTCCTGCATATTTGCATCGAGCATCAGGACCGGAATCTGGCGTGCACTGGCCACCAGCCGTCCTACCGGCATCTGCGGCGCAAGCGGAACAATGCGCACGCTCGACAAGATCCGCACCGTTTGACTTCTCTGCGGAGTCGGCCAGCGCAACGCCGCGCAGCCGAAAACGCTTGGGACCAATTGTCGGGGGGCGGCCGGCAGGTCCGGCGGCCGGACGTTGACCGGCCGGTCCGGCCTGTGGGATACTGGCCGGTCGTGCTTTCGCTTCCAGTGTGCGATCTGCGCCAGTGCAGGTTGGGGGGGAGAGCAACATCGGGGGAGAAGGTTTTATGGGACGGACCGAGGATACGAAGATGCGTGGAATCCGGTAGAGTGAAACCGTCACAACATCGGGGGAGAAGGTTTTATGGGACGGATCGAGGTACCGCAGGCCCGTTGCATGGCCGGGGTCGATCGCCAGGACATCACACCGCCGGTGGGGATCTATCATCGCATGTGGGGGGCGGCCTTGCACGACCGCTCCACGGGCGTGCATCGGCCCTTGACGGCCACAGCGCTGTACCTGGCCAATGCACGCGGCCTGCACTCGGCGGCGGACGTTCGGGTGGCCATCGCCGTGGACCTGTGTCTTTTGCGCCCGGCCGAGATGGCTGAGCTTTTGGGTAAGCTGCGCGCCGCCACTGGGTTGGAGGAGGAGCAACTGCTGGTGTTTTTCTCCCACACCCATGCGGCGGGCCTGATGGAGCGCGGGCGTGCCGCGCTTCCGGGTGGCGAGCTGATCGGCCCGTACCTGGACAGCCTGGCCGAAAAACTGGCCGCCGCCGTCCAGCGGGCGCGAGGCCGGGCGGCTCCGGCGGTGATCGTGTATGGCACAGGGCGGTCGAGCTTGGCGGCCAACCGCGACTATTTCGACGCCGCGCGGGATCGCTACGTCTGCGGGTTCAATCCAGAAGGCGAGACGGACGATACGGCAGTGGTGGCTCGCGTGACCCACGAAGACGGTTCCACGCTGGCCACGGTGGTCAACTACGCCTGCCATCCCACGACGTTGGCTTGGCAGAACACGCTCATCAGCCCGGACTACGTGGGGGCCATGCGGCAAGTGATAGAGCGGGCTACCGGTGCGCCGTGCTTGTTCTTGCAAGGGGCCTCGGGCGACTTGGGGCCGCGCGACGGCTTTGTGGGTTCGGTGGAGGTGGCCGACCGCAACGGCCGCCAATTGGGCTACGCTGTGCTGGAAGCTTTAGAGACGTTGCCGCAGCCGGGTTTGAGCTACGAATACGTCGGTCCGGTGATTTCCGGCGCCACCTTGGGCATCTGGGAGTATGTGCCCATGGACGAGGATCGGCGGCGGCAGGTGCGGGCTTGGCAGACGCGGCGGCGGATCATCAGTTTGCCTTACCGCAGCGACTTGCCCCGGCGCGAAGCTTTGCAGAGGGAGCGGCGACGCTGGCGGCAGCGCGAACACGACGCGCGGGACGCCGGCGACGAGTTGCGCGTGCGGGAGGCTCGGGCCATGGTCGAGCGGATCACCCGGAGCCTGACCCGAATCGGTCACCTGCCGCCTGGCGATGCCTATCCACTGCCCGTGGACCTTTGGCGCGTGGGCGACGGGTTTTGGATTGGGCTGAACGGCGAATACTACCACCATTTGGCCAAACGCCTGCGCGCGCGTTTTCCGCACCTGCCCATCCTCGTCGGCACACTGGCCAACGGATCCCACGTTTCTTACCTGCTGGACGCAGGCTCTTACGGCAAGGGGCTCTACCAGGAAGAAGTGTCGGTGTTGGCCGCCGGGTGTCTGGAGCGAGTGGAAGTGTTCTTGGCGGCACAGATCGAAGAGATGGTCGGCGCCGGCTGACGCCGCGGCAGCGGGCACCGTGGGGAGGATTGGCTTGCGATGAAGATCACCGGCATCGAGACGTTCGTGTGTCATGCGCGGATGAGGAATTGGATCTTCGTCAAGGTGGTCACTGACCAGCCGGGGCTGGTCGGCTGGGGCGAAGCCACGCTGGAATGGCACACGCGGGCCGTGTTGGGAGCGATCGAGGACCTGGCGCCGTTGGTCGTGGGCCAGGATCCGCGGCGCATCGAACATCTGTGGCAGATGATGTATCGGCAGCATTTCTGGCACGGCCACGGGATCGTGCGCTCGACGGCGATTTCGGGGATCGACATCGCCCTGTGGGACATCGCCGGTAAGCTGGCCGGCGTGCCGTGCTCCCAGCTTTGGGGAGGCCCGGTGCGTGATTGGATCCGTACCTACTGTCATTTGGGTGGTGGGCGGATGGAGGAGTTTTATGAAACCCCGGTCGAGGAGGCCGGACGATTTGCCGATCTGGCGCGCCAGGCGGTCGAAGAGGGTTTTACGGCGATCAAAGCGATGGCCGTGCCGCCCACCATGCCCATTGAGGGGTTGCGGCCGCTGCGCGCGGCGGAGGCGGCCGTCCGGGCGATGCGCGACGCCGTGGGCGAGCAGGTGGATCTGATGGTCGATTGCCACGCCCGCCCGTCGCCGGCCATGGGGCTGCGGTTCGGCAAGGCGCTGGACCCCTACGGGCTCTACTTCCTGGAAGAACCTTGCTGGCCGGAAAGCATCGACGGATTGGCGATGATCAACCGCACGATCGCCGCGCCGGTGGCCACCGGCGAACGGATCACGGAGCCGGCCTATTTCCAGAAACTGTTTGCCGCCCGCGCCTGCGAAGTCTGCCAGCTGGATGTGACCCATTGCAGCGGGCTGAGCGGCGCGCGGCGCGTGGCCGCGTTGGCCGAGGCGCACCGGATCGCCCTGGCCCCGCACAATCCTCAGGGCCCGGTGAGTACCGCAGCGACGCTGGAATTCGGTTTTTCCCAGCCGAGCTTTGTCATCTGCGAGACGGTCCATGCCGATGTGCCCTGGCGGGACGAGGTGGCCCAAACCGGGTACACGCTGGAGCCGGCCGGCCGGCTGGTTCGCCCAAACCGAAACCCCGGCCTGGGCGTTTCGGTCAACGAGGCCGAAGTGCGGAAGCATCCTTTCCAGCAGGAGCTGCCGCAGCGCGTCTTCCATGGGGACGGCAGTGTAGGGGACTGGTGAAATGGCGCCAATGATAGCCGGTGTGCTCCCCGTGGTGCACACGCCCATGGACGCTGATGAGAAGGTCGATCTGGAAAGCCTGGAGCGCCAAGTCGATTGGGCGCTGGCCCAAGGCGCCGCGGGCTGTGCCACGGGCATGGTCTCGGAGCTGTTGCGGCTGTCGTGCCGAGAGCGAATGGAGCTGAACGCGCGATTGGCCCAATGTACGGCCGGACGGGGGGTGGCCATCGCGGGGGTCGGGGCCGAAAGCACGCGCGTGGCTGTCGAAATGGCCCAAGCTGCCCAGCGCGCCGGGTGCGACGCGGTCATGGCCCTGCCACCCACGAGCGTGCGGCTCCCGCCGGAACGGGTGGCCGAGTACTTCGAGCGATTGGCCGATCGGGTGGAGGTGCCGCTGATTGTGCAAGACGCCTCGTCGTACGTGGGCCAGCCGATTCCTGTGGAGGTATGCGTGGGACTGTTGGACCGGTTCGGCCCGGAGCGGATCCTGTTCAAGCCGGAGGCCAATCCGATCGGCCCCCACGTTTCCGCCCTCCGCGACGCCACGGCCCGGCAAGCCCGCATCCTGGACGGCTCCGGCGGCATCGCCCTGGTGGACAGCTATCGCCGCGGCATCGTGGGCACCATGCCGGGCATGGAGTTCTTGCCCGCCGTGGTTGCTCTCTGGAACGCACTCGAAGCGGGGGATGAGGAGGCGGTTTACCAACTGTATCTTCCGTTGTGCGCCTTGGTGAGCCTGGAGCTGCAGGCCGGGCTGGACGGTTTTTTGGCCGTGGAGAAACACCTGCTCGCCCGCCGCGGCCTGTTGCCGACCCAGGTGCGCCGCATGCCGGTGGCTTGGCAATTGGACGAAGAAACGCGCCTGGAGTTGGACCGTCTGCTGGAACGATTGGATGCGGCCTTGGAGCAAGTGGCCCGCCGTGGCCGGCCGGCTGGCCCTTGACATCGCTGCGGGCGGCAAAGACGATGCACAGGGGAGCGCGGCCGGCGGCTGTCGGCCCAAAGGTCACCGACGTTGTGGCAACCCGGAAACAAGGGCCATTAGGGCCGTTGGTACGCGGGTGGCGCGCCATGCGCGGGTGTCCGACCCCGCAGCCGGGGTGGACCGAAGGTCTCCCGCACAGCTGAAGCGGTGGTTGTGTGGCGATCTCTGTTGCCGCCCGGAGCGACCGAAGAGTCACAAGTCGACAAACAAGGAGATTCACCATGGCATGCAAGCAGAGGCGACTTGCGCGGCGGAGGTTTCTCAAACGCGCTGTCCAGGCGGGGGCGCTGGTCGTGTTGCCCCCGTTCGTTCCCGGCAGAGCCCTGGGGCTGGACGGGGCGGTGGCGCCCAGCCGGCGGATCGTGTTGGGAGGGCTCGGCCTGGGAGGCCGCGGCACGGCCGACCTGCGCTGCTTCCTGGCCAATGCGGACGTTCAGTTCGTCGCTATTTGTGATGTGCGGCGCGAAAGGCGCGAAGCGATCAAACGGCTTGCTGACGACACTTACGGGAACAAAGCCTGCGCCATGTATCGTGACATGCACGAGTTCTTGGCACGCGAGGACATCGACGCGGTGCTTATCGCCACCGGTGACCGCTGGCACACCATGGCCTCGATCACCGCCGCCAAAGCCGGCAAGGATGTCTACTGCGAAAAGCCCTGTTCGATGACGATTGCCGAAAGCCGCGCCTTGGCCGACACCTTCCGCCGCTACGGGCGCATTTACCAGGCCGGCACACAGCGGCGGAGCATCGGCAACTTCATCTTCGCCGCCCGGCTGGCCCATACGGGCAAACTGGGCAAGCTGCACACGGTCCACGCCAACACCCTCTATCCGGCCACCAAACACGATTGGCTTCCGGCCGAACCCGAGCCGCCGAAGGACGAAGTGGACTGGGACATGTGGTTGGGTCCCTGCCCATGGCGTCCCTACAACTCGCGATACGTGCGCGGCGGGTGGCGCGGGTTCTTCGATTTCCACGGCGGGGGGATCCTGGAGTGGGGTGCCCACACGGTGGACCTGTGCCAATGGGCGGCACAGAAGGACCACACGACGCCCGTGGAATACGTGCCCGAGGGCTCCGGCATCGTGGCCACCTATGCCGACGGACTGAAACTGGTCATGCGCGACAGCGGCTGGATGGGCTTGGGCACCTGCAGCGTCCGCTACGAAGGGGACGAGGGATGGATCGAAACGGGCGACAGCGGCAGGTTCGCCATCCATCCCGAATCGCTCCGCACCGCCCGGACCGTGTTCCA
Organism: Planctomycetota bacterium; assembly: GCA_015661985.1. Lineage (GTDB taxonomy): Bacteria > Planctomycetota > Planctomycetia > Pirellulales > Thermoguttaceae > SZUA-1497. The sequence goes on from DQVB01000144.1 coordinate 14,851, forward strand.
GCGGCGGGGCACCGACCCGACGACCCACATCCGCAATTTCCTGGATTGTGTAAAGACCCGAAAACCGGCCAACGCCAATGCCGACGTGGCCGCCCGGTCGCACATCGTCTCCCATGCCGCCTACATCGCCTGGCAGCTGGGCCGCACTCTCCGGTTCGACCCGGCCAAGGAGGAATTCATCGGGGACGAGGAGGCCAACCGGATGCGATCGCGGGCCATGCGCGAGCCATGGCGCATCTGACCGGCATCCGACGGCAGGCTTGAGAACCCAAACACCCCTGTTTGCCAATCGAGGAGGATAACCCGATGCGCTGTTTCGCTGCTGTGCTGATTGTCTTGACTGCCGGCATCCTGGTGTTGGCCAGCCACGGGATGGCCCAGCAACCGCCGCCTGCGCCGGGCGATGAAACGCAGCTGATCGCCGTGTTGGAGTCCGACGCGCCGCTGTTTGATAAGGCCAAGGCTTGCCAGCGGTTGGCCACGATCGGCACCGCCCGCGCCGTCCCCGCGCTGGCCCGCCTGTTGACGGACAAACAGCTTTCTCATTACGCCCGTTACGGACTGGAGCCCATCCCGGACCGGTCCGCCGACGCCGCCTTGCGCGAGGCCCTGGGCAAGCTGGAAGGCGGCCTGTTGGTGGGCGTCATCAATTCGATCGGCATGCGGCGCGACCGGCAGGCGGTCGAGCCGTTGGGGGAGTTGCTGGGCAGCCGCGACGCGGACGTGGCCGCAGCGGC
>DQVB01000142.1 GCA_015661985.1 Planctomycetota bacterium
GTCCTTGCGGATCCTCAACTTCTCCCAGGGAGAACTCTTGCCGAAGTGCGTGCGGCAATCGGCCATAGCCTGGGATGGGTTCATGACGTCATGCGCCACGGTACAAGCCACCCCGGTGGCGGTTGGGTCTTTCGAGAAGTGGACGGCGCAGGCAACTTCACAGGCCGCCCAATTCAATGCCATCCTGCGGGCCGCCATTTTGACTGCCGCCCGTACTGGAAAGTCTCCGGCGTCCCAGATCACCCCCAATTCGAATTGCCGCATTCCACCCGTAGCAATGACTATGACTCCGGAACGACAATTGCGATCCGTAATTGAGAGCTTGCAACTTGTGGCCGCGCCGGCGAGCGTACAGTTGTCCGTTTTGCCTGAGTTCGTTTCCGCCACAGATGAGGTAGCCACGACGTTTGGCGATGCCTATCTCCTTGTTCCACAACTTGTACGCGCTGGCAGAATCAGCCCAGACGCCGCGGCTTGCATATCGCGTCTGGATGCCTGGTTCGCCGGAATGCCAACCGACGGGTCCGTGGCAGATGCAGCGACCCTGGAATCTCACGAATTCTGGGAAACCGCTCGAAAACTCGCCGTGGACGCATTGACCGCTCTCGGAGAGAAGGCGCGAAAGCCAGATTTGTCGCATATCTTCTGGACCGAATAGCCCCCTCCCCCAGCCCTTTGAAGTTGGCTGGCGCTGTGGCTGGTCTGGTCACCGCGCCGCGACCAACGACCGGCGCGCTCGGCACGGGTCTCTGACCCCGCCGAAAGGGCCGACCGCCGGGTCTCCCGCACACTGCGCCAGCTCTGGCAGGCGGAAGACGGATTCTTGGATTCTGTGGAAGGCAGTGCTCGTGGCCTTGGGGGCCTTCGGCCGAACAGTGTGCGGGGTCAGGAGAGTGCGCGCACAGCGCCCAATGTTGGCCCGCGTACAGCTGCTCCGCGGCTCGCCGGCGCCCGCCGCGCCATGGCTTGACGGCAAGCCAGAGGCGTGGAGGTCCCTCGTCGGCGGATGCGACCTGGCTCTGTGTGGTGCGCAACTCTTACCCACCGCGGCGGAGCCCCGGACGAGACAACGGAGCAAATCAGGTGCGCTGCGAGGCAACAGTGACCCTGCACTCCACGGCCGGCTGGATGGGACCGAGTCGCCTTTGGGTTTGCCGTTAAACGATCTCGCCCAGGCGCGGTTAGCTTGGGCCCATATGTCGGTGGGCGAAGGGCCCCACCTGACCCCAAACAAGATTCCGTGGCCTCGGGCGACCAGGCGGCCTGCGATTGGACAGCGCCACTTAGCAACGCAGTAGTGATGTAACTCGTTACTGTGACGCACTTTGTGACGTTTTCGTGAATACAGACTTCCCAAATTGCCAGCCTGCCACAAGTAGTTTGCTGCAAACCGGTTACGTCGACTTCTTCACCGTAAGTGGCGCAGTCCAATACGATACGGCTGCCGAAAAAGCCCGTGACCCTTACAACTGGCCTTTTCCAAACTTCACCTCGGCCCTGCGGAAACAGGGGCTCTGGGGAGACCATAGCAACAAAACAGGGTGTTTCGCCACCACGTCACGTGGCGAAGTCTTGAGCCGCAGAATGCGCAGAGTCCGCCGAGACCATTGAAGAGACGCTCCATGAACGGCTCTGCGTTCTCTGCGTCCTCGGGGGCCGGGAACTGCACAAGGAAAGCCACATTCTTGGTTGCGATCGACTTCATCCCTTGTAACGGTGCTGCACACTCCAGGTTGTTCGGATTTTGCAGGTCTAGCGCTATGGCCGGACACGCACGGAGACCTTTCATCGGGACGGGAAGCAGGAGCTTGGCATGGGAGATTGTCAACCGCGCGACGGCCAGGGCCACAGCCGGCACATGTATCTTCTGGTCATACTGGGGTACACTCTGCTCATGGTCCAACTCACACAGAACCGTGGCGCAGGAATGGGTCTCTTGCAAGCTGACGACCGTCGGCGAAGCCTGTGGCGCCGTATTGCGAGAGACGCTGCGATCGACCTTCGACTGGGCCATGGAACAGATTACCGGCTATGTACGCAGCCGCGAGTACGTCATGGCTCACCTGCGGCTGGAGTGAGTTTGCAAAACTTTATAGTTGAGGGTTGAGAGCACATGGCGTTAGGCAAAGCCCGGCCTACGTGGCTTACACCGTGGAGGAGTAACCGTGGGTAGCGACCGCGTTGAAGCGAGGGTTCTTGCTGGTGGTAATCAAAGCCGGCTGGCTCAGGTCTCCGTGTCGAAGCCTTGTCCGTTGCCGCGCTCCGCGCGACGAGGGGGAAAGTCGGCGACTGCCTTGGGGCTGATTCTCTTTGGCGCCGTCGGGGCGGTTGTCTTAGGGGCGGAGTCGGAGCAAGTGTCCGGGTTGGCGGCTCGCCATCGGGCCGGCCAGACGATCCTGACGTGGAACGAAGTGAATCCGCCGACCATTTCAGAGGCCGCCCCAGTGAAGGACGTGCGGCGGCTGAAACACCAGACGAAAAAGCGGATGCGGTATCGTGTCTATCGATCGTCGAAGCCCATCCGGTCACTGGATGGACTCACGCCGGTGGCCGAAGTGCCTCCGCTGACGTGCTGGAACACCGACTACTATGGGATCTATCCCAAGGCCGACCGGCCGGCGCTGCGCTATGTGGTCGAGGAGGGCCAGGCGCCGGTGCCGCCGGGTACCGGGATCTGTGCGTACAACCCGCCTGAGCCCGGGCGGGCGTACTACGCGGTGACCGTGTGCGTGGATGGCCGTGAGAATCGGTCGTTGAACGCGTCCAACCGGCTTGAAGCGCCCATCGAAGAAGGCGTGGGCCCGGGCGAGCCGGTCTTGCAGCGGATCGAGCGGCCCGAGCGATTCCAGTACGTGGGCGGCCCGACGCTCTACTACTTCGTTCGCTGGGAATCGCCGCCGCGGGCCAGCGTCCAGGGCAAACCGTTTGATTACCTGGTGGCCCTCCCGCCCAAGGTAGCCCAACCGGCGCCGGTGGGAATCCACTTGCACTGCTGGGGCGGCAGCCTGAACGGCGGCTACGGCTGGTGGTACAACGCGGAAAAGGGGCACATGTTCCTGGCTACCAACCAGATCCCCTACGACTGGTGGACCGGCTACCACGAACTGTTTTGGGAGGGCCCGCGGCGACCGGAGAGGTGGCGATCGGGTGTCGTCCGGCCGTACACGCAGCGGCGGCTGCTTGCCTTTCTGGACTGGATGACGTCGCGGTGGCAGATCGACTTGACCCGCACTCACGTCGCTGGCAGCTCGATGGGTGGCTCGGGCTCACTGATGTTGGCCATCCGCTATCCCGAACAGATCGCCTGGGGCGTCTCTTGGGTCGGTGTGCACACGCCACTTCTGTCGCCCCAGTTCCGCAGTTCTTACGCTCGCGTGTATGGGGAGCCGGAATGGGGTGTGCGGTTTGAGGACGGCACGCCCGTTTGGGACTACTTCGACGACGCCTGGTACTTGCGGAACCGCCCCGAAAAGGAGATCGGCCTCTTGATCTTCTCCAATGGCAAGAACGACCGCGGCATCGGCTGGCGGCAAGCCGTGCGGTTCTATGAGGCACTTCAGGAAACCAAGCGCCCTCACGTATTCGTGTGGGGTCAGGGTGGACACGGCCAACGGGCGCGGATGCCGGTCACGCTTCGAGAGCGAGTCCTGCCGATCGACGTGCGCACGGACCAATCGCTTCCGGCCTTCAGCCGCTGTAGCCTGGACGACGACCCCGGCAACGGTGAGCCGGAGGACGGGGACGCCGAAGGCCAGGTGAACCTCTACTTGTATTGGCAGACCGAAGACATCGTCGACCAGCCGGATCGGTGGGCCATCACGGTGCTGTTGAGCCCCAAGGCACCGCGCGCGGAATGCACCGTGGACGTCACACCGCGCCGGCTCCAGCGGTTTCGCCTCCGGCCGAATCGCAGGTACCGCTGGACCAATACGCCCCTGACCGACCATACTGTGGTTCAAAGTGGGGTCATCACCGCCGGCCGGTTCGGTCTGGTCACGCTGCCGCA
>DQVB01000082.1 GCA_015661985.1 Planctomycetota bacterium
TTCCCTTTGCTGTCGAAGACAACTTTGATGTCCACAGCCAGTTTTTCGAAGTCGCATGTTACATAGACCACGTCGTATTTGGCGACCTTCTCCATGCGGCTCCTCCGCTGGCTCTGGAACGGGCCGACTGCCTCCGCGATCTTTTTCCATACTTCTTCGAGTTTGGCCGGCGGCATGACGCGAGTCATCACGTCGTCGAAGTTCTTCGCCGCGCGCTCGTACTGACCCTTTGACAGCAACTGGACGAACTCCTTCGCTGACGCCTCCAGGTGTGTGTCCGGCACTTCGGGCGGGCCTTGGGCGGTGCCCCTGGCGGCAGCCACCAGGATGAACATGATGGACAAAAGCAGCGGTCGTCGGCCTTTCATCGTATTGCTCCAAGTGTTTTCGAGAGTTCTGCCGTGTTCACCGCGCCCGAAGCGGCCGCGTCGGCAAAGATCATGATGCCGCACTATCCACCTCTCCTTCCCAAGGTGTCTTTGGCTGAGCGCGAAGCTCGGCAGCGCCCATTCCCAGCCGGGGCCGGTGGCCCTGGTTCCACACCCGGTCACCCTGGCTGAGCGACGTGCCCAACGTTGGAGGGCAGACCGCCGTCCGCGGCCGAAACCGAAGCGAAGCTTCACTCAGGGGATGTGCCCAGGCAAGGGCTGGGCCCGGGTGGGAAGAAGCCTGACCCAGTGCGCTCTGCTGACCACTGCCCGGCCCATTACGCCCTCGACGGCAGCCCTCGACCTTTCAGCCGTCCCCAAGGTATCGTAGAATAGATGGCCGGAGGTGTCGCCACCCCCCGCCAGGTGAGTGGGCAAGTGGCCCCGGGGTGCGCGAGGGCCGATCGCTCGAGGAGATCGTCGCCGATGCCAATCTATGAATTCGTCTGTCGCCGGTGCAACCAGCAGTTTGAGGCTTTGGTCCGTGGCACAGAGAAGCCCGTCTGTCCGTCGTGCGGGAGCAAGAGGTTGGGCAAGCTGATCAGCCTGCCTGTGGCCCATACGGCTGGTTCCACCCAGCCGCCGTGTCCGGCACGCGACGCCGGGGCCTGTGATTTGCCCAACTGCAGAGACGGATCCTGCGCGCTTGGAGGACTGGAATAAACCGCGGCGCCCCCCGCAGCAGGGCTGGGGAAGGCCCCCTTTTTCAGCTGGCCCCAGCCTTTGCCAGTTGGCGTAGGCTTCGGCGAAGTTGCCGGGGGAGGCACTCGAAGGCCCTTTTTCAGCTGGCCCCAGCCTTTGCCAGTTGGCATAGGCTTCGGCGAAGTTACCGGGGAAGGCACTCGAAGGCCCTTTTTCAGCTGGCCCCAGCCTTTGCCAGTGCATCGAGCGATTCTCGGATTTCGCGCCTCGCCGCCGGGTCGTCTTCCCGCTCCATCCGATCACGTAACGCCGTTCGAGCGTGCCGCGCGCCGGTTCGCCCTATGGCCCAGGCACAGGCGCAGCGGATCACGGCATCCGGGTCGTTCAGCCCCCGGGATAAGGCCTGCAGCGACGCCGGGCTGGGGTTGTTGGCGGTGACAACGGCCGCGTTTCGCAGGAGGCCGCTCCGCTTGGGACGTATCAGGGGAGTGCGGCGAAAGCGGGCCTTGTACGACGCTTCGTCCAGGCAGAGCATTTTGGCCAGCCGGACGGGGTTCAAGTCGGGCCGCGGCTGGAAAGCCGGCTCCCCGCTGGCTGGGGTCCGCCGGTTCCACGGGCACACCTCCTGGCAGGCGTCACAACCGAAAACCCACTTTCCGATGCGCCGCGGGTCGCCGTCGAGGGGCCATCCTCGCAGCTCGATGGTCAGGTAGCTGACACAGCGGCGGGCATCCAATTGATATGGCCCGACCAGCGCCCCGGTGGGACAGGCGTCCAGGCAGGCCTGACAACTGCCGCAGCTGCCCACCGAGGTGGGCTCGTCATAATCAAGCGTCTCACTGGTCAACAGCACGGCCAGAAAGAACCAACTGCCCAGGTGACGGTTCAGCAACAGCGTGTTCTTGCCGATCCACCCCAGCCCCGCCAGACGGGCGAAGTCCCTCTCCAACAGGGGGGCCGTATCCACCACGCCCCGCACCGAGGCCTCCGGCGTAAGTCGCCGGTGGAAAGCAGCCAATCGGCGCAGCCGCTGACGAACCAGATCGTGGTAATCGGCCGAGCCCCACGCGTAACGCGACACCCGGCCCTGGCCCGAGCAGACCGCGGCCGGTTCGCTCGTACGGTAGTTCATCCCCAGTACCAACAGGCTTTGCGCTTGCGGCAATACGTGTCGGGGATGTTCGTAGGCCCTCGATCGCCGGGCGAAATATGCCATCTCGCCAGCGTGGCCGGCCGCCAGCCACCGCCGGAAATGCACCAGGCCCGGCGGCGATTGGGCAGGACAGGCGCCGGCGAGATCAAACCCCAATCGATGCGCTTCACCCTTCAACTTGGCCGTCAACTCGGCCGCGTCCACCATCGTCCCTTTCTGCACGTCCGCCGCGCGACCTGCCGAAGCGACCCTTGTCGCCCACGATCTGCCATAATATATACCGGAGACGGTTTGGTTTTTCCGCGTGTCGGACTCTTGCCGGGTCCAGGGCGGAAATGTCCAATCGTCCCCGTACATGTATATGGAAGAGCGACGGGCCGATGTGCAGCTGCCGCCGCCAGGGGAATAGCCCCGACGTGGCAGTTGAGCCGGGAGCGGCGGGCGTCAGCAACGGCCCCTGCGGCAGCGAGCCCACAGTGCGTGTGGTGCGCACATCTTGCGACCACGAGATCTAGGACCACGAGATCTAGTATTATGAGGAGCTGCGATCAATGAAACGCTGGTGGACCCTTCTGCTGGGCGCATTTCTGCTGGCCGGTTGCGGACCGGCTGTGTCTGAGGAAGAGCTGGGCGAGGTGATCCACGAGGTGCCCGAAATCGCGGGGGCGGACGAGCCCTTTCCCATACCACAGATCGAAGCCCCATCGGATGAGCAACAAGGGACGCCGGAGGAAGATGAGGGCAGGCATGAACCAGAAGAGTGGGATGACGTGGGCTGAATTGGGGGTGCCCTCCAGGTTTTCTGCCTTTGTGGCTTGTATTCGCACCGGATCGGATTAGCCTGGAAAGATAGGTAAGTTCCAACGAGGCTCGATCCGGGTGAGTACTATGATCTTCAAACTAAAGCTTGCGGTGGTGGCCCTTTTGGCCCTGTTTGTTTTTGCTGGCCCGACCGTGGCCGATTGCCCTTCCCCTTACTTTGGTGGGTATTTCGGCTACCATCTGTTCCCGAGCATCTACTCGCTGGACTACATCCCCTACTACGCCCAGTTCCCGCCGGTCTACTACAGCTATCCGATACCCCGCCCGTACGGCTGGAGCCCTTACGCGTACCCCCCGGGGACGCGGACGCCGGCCGGGCCTGAGCCACGGCCGGTGACCATGCGGAATCCGTACGTGCCGCAACAGGAGGCCAGCGAGCAGCCAACGGCCCGGGTGGCCGTGGTGACTCCGCTGCGCCAGCGGAACCCGTACGTGGTAGTCCCAGAATCGGAGGCCGGCCAAGCGGTGGCGGCGGCCGGGGGTCGCTGAAACCGCGGGCATGGCAAGTGAGTGCCGCTTGAGGGCGTCGTCGTCCGTGCCCGGCGGGCCGAACCACTGAAGCGCAAGCCCGCCGCCCAGCCCGCGATGGTCGCTGCAAACGGTGTTACGTCGCAACGGTCTGCCGTCGCGGGGGCGACCTCAAACGAGCTGGTCCCGGTTCTCGTAGATCTTCTCGACGGCGTCTGCAATGTCGTCCATGTCTTGGCGAGAGCCGAGCAGGAGGCTTTGGAAGATCCAGACAGCCTCGGTGCAGAGGCGGTCGTTTTCGGGGCATTCGCTCAATTGCCTTGCCCGTTCGATCTGCTTCGGCGAGTACATCTTCTTGAAGTTCTTCGACTGGAACGCATGTTCCAGGAAATCGCATTTGTTCAGCGGTGAGTACCCGCCGCTGCAAGGGACGCCCTCCGCGGAGAGGGCGCGCAGGAACGTGCTCCGCGGGACACCGCCGAACTCCTCCTGCTGATACCGGAACGCGTAAAGATGATAAGCCGCTCGCGTGGCGCCATCGTTCAACTTGTGCGGAATAATGCCCGGGATCGGCTCGAGCCTCGATGTGAGGTGGGCTGCGTTTTCCACGCGACGGCTCGTTTGCTCCTCCAACCGTTCCATCTGCGCCAGCAGGATCGCCGCCTGATACTCCGCCATGCGGGCCTTGGTCCCGAGCCGGACACACCCGCGCCCGGCCGACACTGTGCCGTAGGGTCTGCCAAAGTTGTGGAAGGAGTAACAGATATCCATCAGCCGCTCGTCGTCGCCGATGATCGCGCCCCCTTCGCCACACGTCAAATTCTTCGAGTTCTGGAAACTGAAGCAGCCCAGGTCGCCGATGGAGCCGACCTTTTTCCCGCGCCACTCGGCCATCCATGCCTGGCAGGCGTCCTCGACGATTCTCAGGTTGTGCTTTTTCGCCAAGGCGGTGATCTTGTCCATGTCGGCAGGCAGACCGAGGATATGAACGGGCAGAATGGCCCGCGTGCTCTCCGTGATTCGGTCCTCCATCGCCTCCGGATCGACCGTGAAAGTCTCCCGGTCCGTGTCCACAAAGACGGGCAGCGCGCCGACCAGCAGAATCGCATCCACGGTGGCCACGAATGTGTACGGGCCGACAAGCACTTCATCGCCCGCGCCGATGTCCAGCGCGCTGAGCGCGGTGATCAACGCGTTCGTCCCGTTCGTCGTGGCTAGGCAACGTTTCGTGCCCATCAACGCGGCGTACTTCTTCTCGAACTCCGCCACGACGTTGCGCCGCGACCAGACGCCGCTGCGGAGCACTTCCAGCACGCGCTGCTCGTCGTGGGCCTTGTCCCAGATCGGCCAGCGCGGCCAGCCGCCTCGATGGACCGGGTCGCCTCCGTGGATTGCAAGCTTCTTTGTGGAATTCGATGAAGCAATCAACGGCCCGGTGGCCGTCGCTGCAATCGTACCCGCCGTGGCGGCCTTGAGAAAATTGCGCCGTGTGAATCCGCGTTGCGTCATGACAGGGGCCTCCTTCAAACGGGGATCGCGAGAGTCCCGGGATGCGAAACCCGAGCCTCGAGGCGGTTTCAATCACCTCCAATTCGTCAACCTACACGACGGTTCCCTGCCGGTCAACATGTGGGCTGCCACGCAAGCGCAAAGAAGCGGCGGGCGTCTTCTCGTGCGGGGTGCCCGTTGGAGATCCGGTTGGGAACGGTGGTTCGAAACCGGTTTCCTCGCCGTGGACGTCCTTGTCTTCTGGTCGGTCGAGGGCGTTTTGAAACGCGCTTTCAGAATTTCGGCATGTTGTTCCCGGGATTATCGCCGGATCGCCCACGGTGATTCAGGGCGCGATCGCGTCGGGGTCACAGAGGCTTGATGTAGATCTCACGAAACTGGATCAGGCTCGATGCCGGGCTCATCTGGCCGGTCCTCCTGTTGATCCCGCCGTGGTGCTGGAGCCCGATGGGGCCTTCTTCGGGCACGCCGGGCAGTTGGACGTTGTCGATCACCGTCTGGCCGTTCAACTGGACGGTGACGCGATCGCCCTTCATGGTGATCACCATGGTGTTCCATTGCCCCACGGGTTTGTCCGCACACAGCTTGGGGACGCAGCCTGCGCGGACTACGGCCGGCATGGTCTTGTCATTGCGATAACCCCAGATTTCTCCGGAACCGCAGGGCCAGCACCAGAGGTTGATCTGCGCCTTGCGATGGCCGCGCAGGAAGATGCCCGAATCGGCGTTGGGCCGCAATTGGGTGATCACCTGTCCCTTCTCGTCGGTCTTATAGGTACCGTCGGGAAGGATGGTCGGCATGGGGTACAGCCCGGTCGTCTTCTTGAATCGCCACTGGATGTGCAGCACGAAATCGCCGAAGGACTGTTCGGTCCAGAGGTTCCTGTCCCCTTTGGCCTCGGACTGAGCGTCGTAATCGATCACCCCGTCGACCACCTTCCAGTGTCCGCCGTCGCCCTCGGGTACCTTCCAACCGGAAAGGTCCCTGCCGTTGAACAGCGACACCCACCCTTGGCCGGGGGGCGAGCCGGCCAGCCCGGTCAGAGCCAACGGGATCCAAGCCAGTGCCACAGCCATCAACCCTTTCATCATCGGTTCTCCTCGATCGCAGGTGCAAAGGGGCCGCCTCTCGGGTTTCACGATAGTCGGCCGCCGCGCCGCCGGCAACACGTCGGCGTCCTCGGTTCCCCAATTGGACGGTCCCACTCTTGTAGATTGGCTCTCCGGGCCGGAGCTTAGGAGCTTGGCTTTCCCGGCGGAGCCTGTGCGTGGGAATTGCCGCAAAAACCCGGCTCAGGAGAGCCAGGCTACGACCCCGGCGTTGCAAACCGGCAGGACAGCATGGACATTCCTGTCCGTCATAAGGGGGACAAAACGCGCAATGGCCTGGGCATCGCAGATGTCACGAAATGTGGGTCGTGCCGCACCAGCCGGACCCGCTGGCCGAGCCGGTGATCGACGGGCAGGAAGGCCCACCTGCCTTTCCCTTCTCCAACGTTGGACTACGACCCTGTGCAGAACCCGCTTGGAAGAGCGGGGCTACGATCCTGCGTGCCGCTCTGTGCAGGTGCGGTCGTTGGACACCCTTGCGCGAGCGGAGGGCGACAAAGTGACGCTGGCCCACTGGATGCTAGCGATCGTGTCGCCGGGGGTGGCAGAAAGAGCCAGCCTATGGAAGGCACCGTTGGGCTGGGCTATCATGGCCGCCACTGCCCGTGCCGGGCCACCGGCCATGAAGCGACACACGGGCAGGCACGGAGAACCCGACAGAGGAGGGAAGACCGGATGCACCCGATGCGTCAGTTGATTCTCGGAGCCGTGTGGCTGGCGGTATCGGCCGCCGCCCAAGTCGAGGCGGGGGACCAGGCACAATGGGGCCAGCGGTACACGCGGAATATGGTCTCGTCCGAAACGGGGCTGGCGGTGTGGTTCGACGCCGGACGCCGAGATCCCCAGACGGGCAACATCGACCTGGCCACTACGGTCAACGTAAAGTGGGTGGCCAAGTTGGGTAGCGTCACTTACGCCACGCCCATCGTCGCCGGCGGCCGCGTCTATGTGGGCACCAACAACGACGCCCCGCGCGATCCACGGATCACCGAGGACCGGGGGATCCTGATGTGCTTCGAGGAACAGACGGGCCGGTTCCTGTGGCAATTGAACGTACCCAAGCTGGTCCGCATCAAGTGGGCTGACTGGCGGCAGATTGGCATCACGTCGCCGCCCAGCGTGGATGGGGATCGGGTCTATGTGACCAGCAACCGCGGGGAAGTCATGTGCCTGGACGCCGATGGCATGGCGGACGGCAACGACGGTCCCTTCCACGATGAAGGCCAACTGATGGCTGGCCAGGGCCACCCCCCGCTGAAAGTGACGGGAACGGACGCCGATATCATCTGGCTATTCGACATGCCGGGCACGCTGAACGCCGAACCGCACAACGCGGCCAACTGTTCGATCCTCATCTGCGGCGACCACCTCTACGTGTGCACATCCAACGGGGTGGAATGGACGCACAGGTACGTGGTGCATCCGGAGGCCCCCAGCGTGATCGCGCTGGACAAACGTACGGGAAAGCTATTGGCCCGGGACGATTTTCAGATCGGTCCGGATATTACGCACGGCCAGTGGAGTTCGGTATCCGCGGGGCGAGTGGGTGAGAGGCAGCTGGGGTTCTTTGGGGCCGGCAACGGGTGGTTGTATGCCTTCGAGATGCTGGAGCCCGGGTGGGCGGGGTCTGAACCGGCACGGCTGAAACCGGTGTGGAAGTTCCACGGACATCCGCTGGCCCAGACCCAGGACCATGTGCCGGCAGACCACCAGCATGACAGCACGTCCTACCAGGTGACGGCCATGCCCGTTTTCTACGACGGTCGGATCTTCTTGACCTTCACCCAAGAGCCATTCCACCGGATGAAGCTCGGCTGGCTGGTATGCCTGGACGCGAGTGGCCGAGGAGACGTGACGCGCAGCGCCATCATTTGGTCCTACGACAAGATCGGCTCATCCACCTCCACGGTGGCCATCGCCGATGGGTTGGTCTACGCCGCCGGGTCCGACGGCCGCCTCCACTGCCTGGACGCCGACACCGGCCGTCTCTATTGGGTTCACGACGCCGGCCCGCCCTTCTCCATTTCCGGCTCACCCTTGGTGGCCGACGGCAAGGTGTACTTGGCCACCGACGCTCGGACCTTGTGGGTCCTGCGGGCTGGCAAGCGCCTGGAGGTATTGAGCCGCATCCCCATGCGGGACAAGATTTCCGCCACCCCCACGGCGGCCAACGGCGTCCTCTACGTGGCCACCTGGAAACACCTCTACGCCGTGGCAGGCCACCGTCCGCCGGCTGATTGATCCCTTCGTCACAGCCCGCACCGGCTGGGCGGCGCGCCGGCAGGCTACCCAGCCGCGCGCTGAAGCTGCACCGGTGGCGTCCGTTTCCTCTGCTGGGATCCGGTGGACGGGGCCTGCCGGGCGCTCATGCCACCCTGCGAACCTTCGCCTCGGCCGTACATTCTGGTAAAAAAGGCCGAAGTAGGGCCATGGCATCGACGTCCGGCGTGGTCCAATTGGGACGCGTGACCGAAGAAGTTGACCAAAGCATCGTGGCGGGGCCGTCTCGGCTGCTGGCAGTTGCAGGCGAGACCCCTGCACCACAACAGCCCGAACGGTCATGTTCTCCTGACACGGCTCGTTGGCAGGCGTCGGCGGCAGTGTTTTGGGGTTCGTAGCAGGAAAGGGAAGAGCAATGATGAGAATGATGAGGAAGTACCTGATCGGTGTATCGGCTTTAGCCTTGGCCCTGGCTGGATGGGCGGCAGCAACTCAGGCACAAGCCCTGGACCTGCGCCGGGCGGTACCGGAGGACGCCTACTTGGTCATCCACGGGCGTCATAATCCGGAGCGGGACTATCAGCGGCGCTACTGGCGCGAGGTGTGGGAGACGGCGCGTCAGACGCAGATCGTCGAGCGGGCGGTGAAAATCATCACCAGCCGCATGGGCCAGGACGATGTGGGGCGGGTCGAGGCGGTGGTGGATGAGCTGCGCGAAGCGGTGGCGCCGGTTGACTGCGAGGCCGTGCTGGAAACACCCGAGGTGGTCTACACCCAAGTGCTGGAGGGGCCGGCGGCTGTCCAGCACCTGGTCCTTTGGCGCCTCACTCCCAAGGCAGCTGCGGGGGTGGAGCAGGCGGTGAAGAACCTTTTCGGCCTGGCGGAGAAGTATTCCGAAGGGAAGGTTTCCCTGCAGTCGCATCAGCACGTCGACGTGGTCTTGACGGTGCTGGCGCTTCCCAGCGGCGTGCCTTTCCGGCCCGCGGTGGCCCGGGTTGAGGATGTGGTGCTGCTATCCAGCTCGGAGGCGTTGGCCCGGCAAGCCCTCGAGAGGCTGGCCGGCGGCGCGGGCACATCGAAGTTCGATGACCCGCGTTTGGAGGCAGCCCTGAGGCGGCTGCCCGAGCCGGAAGACAGCCTGGTGTTCTACGACGTCAAGCTGCAGTTCGACCGGCTCAAGGGGCTGGGGGCCTTCATCCGCCGGGAGAGCGGGAATGACCCGGATGCCCTGCGGGCGGCGGCGTTCTTGGAATGGATCATGGATCAGGTCGGCGTGGTCGACTATCAGGTGAGCGTAGAGTACACGGAGGGCAACCAGAACCGAACGGTGGTCTACGAAAAGCTCCTGCCCGAGGCGAAAAGGAAGCTCTTGGGGGAGGTTTTCTACAGCGGCCAGCCGATCGAACGGTGGCAGACATGGGTCCCCGCCGATGCGCTGGCTTGGCACCTTTCCAGCGGCTTGGATCTCCACGCTGCATATCAAGGGATCTTGCACGCAGTGAACGAACATTTCCCGGATACCCGGGCCGCCGTCGACCGGTTCGAGGAACTGCAGCGCCGGTACGAGATCGATTTGGACGAGGACATACTGCAGGCCTTCACCGGCGAATTCGTCTCCATTTCGTTGCCGGGGCCACAGCCCGAGCCGCTGGGGGGCCAAGCCCACGTTATCGCCCTGGGCTGCCGCAAGCCGGAGGAGGTGCGCCAACTGATCCACCGCGCAGTCGACTTGCTGCAGAAGATCCCCATCATGAAGTCGCAACAACTGCGCCTGGGGCTGAGCGCCGGATTGGAGGGGTTCGAAGAACTTTCGCTGGACCTGCTGAAGGCCTTCCGCCTCGAGCCGGTCATCGGCTTCCGCGACGGCTGGATGATCATCGGGACCCATCCCGAGGCGGTGGAGAAGGTGCTCCAGACGCGCGCCGGTCGAGCGGCGGACGTCACCACGGCGGAGTCGTTCCGGCGTTTCGGCCTGGAGATCGCCGGCCCGGTCCGGTCGCTGCACGTCACGGACGTGGCGGCTTCGGTGCGCAACGTGGCGCAGGTGCTGCGGCAAGTGGGCGCCATGGGCCCGATGCTCCCGGTGATGGTCGGGCCGAACGTTGACGCGGAGCAGCTCAAGCCGATCCAGGAACTGCTGGCGCTTCTGCCCGCCCTGGCCAAGGTCGTAGAGAAGTTGGACTTCTACCAAGCCCGTCTGTCAGTAACTCAGCTCGGCGATGAGCCTTCGACCCATATTCGCCGCACAGTGGTAATCGTGCGTCCGGCGCCGCAGAGTTGCTTCTAGTACGAGCTGGAAGGGGGGCCTGGATTCTTGACGACATCCGGTGCCGACCCAAGGGATCCAGGAACTGGTGTCGTGAGATTTCGCGTCGTAAGGCTTTGCGTCGGTCCGGGTGAGACGGCCGCCGCGCCGGATTGTCCCACGGAGAGTCGCTCCGGTCGCGAATCTCTTCGGCCGGCTCGTTCCATGCCCACAGCTCCAGCAGACTCCGCACCCACCAAGTTCAAGTCGAACGCCCCACGTTGGCCCAGATGTTCCGTAGTTGCTGCTGCCCGGCCCCCACACTTCTTTCACGTCGCGGAAATCCTGCTCAGAGCTCGACAAGCTTGGTTGTAAGCCCCCCGAACCCGCGCACCCTGACCAGTTGAGCCGATTGTTCGTGAGCGTGTTCGTGAGCGAGAGTGAGCAGGTCAGGATTCCCGCGGGCATAGTCTGATCTGGGTTTCCTGTTCGGTTTGCCCTCGGCCGCGGCGTGGACGTGCAGGTGGTCCGTCCGGAAGCCGCTGGCGAGGAACCGAAGCTGGTGCTCCATCTGGATCAGGCTGCCATTGTGGCCTCCCAGCGGCGCCTGAGGGCACGGCTGCGCCGAGCCCTGCCGCCCGGTCGGGTGCCCCCGGAGCGGCGCCCTGGGCTGGTTCTCTTGCCCACCGCCCGGCGGCCGGCTGCGGGCCGAAACCTGGTGGTCACGATCCACGGCCTGGAATCGCGCCCCGAGGCGGTCGAGGCCTCGTTGTCCGAGGTGCCGACAGGCCAATCCCCCGGGCGACGTTCCGGTACTGGAACGACCAGCCCATTATCGAGTCCGCCCGGACATTGGCCGGCGAGTTGTCTGCCTACGCGCAGAAGCATCCCGACCACGGCGTTTCGCTGCTCACCCATTCCATGGGCGGTTTGGTGGCGCGAGCGGTGATCGAGGATCCGGAGCTTGACCCGGGCAACGTGCGCCAGCTGATCATGGTCTGTCCGCCCAACGGTGGCTCCCGCTTGGCGCACTTCGGTTTCGCCCTCGATTTGGCCGAACACATGGCCGACCCTCGGCGCCGCAGGGAAGTCGGGCTGTTGGCCGCCATCGCCGAGGACGGCTTGTCCGAAGCGGCCGCCGACCTGGTGCCCGAGTCACCGCTACTGCACGAGCTCAACTCCCGCCCCCGAAACCCGCACGTTCGGTACTCGATCTTCCTGGGCACCAAGGCTGTGTTCACCCGTGCGCAGATGCAGCGCTGGCGCGAGCGGGCCGGTCAGCTCGATAGCCGGAACCGCTGGCTGCGGTTCTTCGGCCCCAGATTCCGCCGCTGGCTCGACGACCTGGACGAACTGGTCCATGGCCAAGGAGACGGGGTAGTGGCTGTGAGGCGTGGCCGTTTGGACGGCGTGGAGGATATGACCGTCCTCCACGTCAGCCATCTGGACGTGCTACAGAACCCGCCTGAAGGCGACGTCTTGAAACTGCGCCGTATGATCTACCAGCGGCTGCTGGATGCCAGCAGGCCCCAGTGACCCAGCCGCCTGCGACAGCCAAGGGGACCACCCACCGCGGTGGGCGCTGAGCTGAGGGCGTAGCGGCACTCAGGTGTCGGCCGGCCGCCAGCAATCGAATCCTCCTAGGCGAGCCATCATGCGCTGGAAAAACCGCGGGTCAAAGGGCGTCTGGCCTTCGTCTGTGACCACGTGTGCAAAAACGATATCCACCTGGGCATAGGGACGCTCACCGATGTGGGCCGCAGTGCGGACCATCGCCCCCTCGGACCGGACGTACTCCAGCTCGGCGAAGTACCGGATCAAGTCGCCTTCGCGGGCATCGCAAAAGAACTTGGCCACCGGGATCTTGGCCAAGATGACGGCCGTGGTGAACCCCTTGGCCTCGCATACCAGAAGCCCCCCGGTTTGGGCCAAACCCTCGATCACCAAAGGCCGTGGCATGACCCCATAAGGCGGGAAGTTCTCCTCAAAGAAACTCCCGGCCAGCTTTGCGTACTTTTCCGCTCTGGCATACCGCCCGCTCTGGAACTCGATGAATCGATCAATCCAACGCCATTGCATTACCCGCGGCCTCGCCATCGTGCAGCCGTCCGATCGTTCGTCCTGTTGCTCGCTCCGACCTTCGACTATAGCACTTCCACCGCAACCTGTCTGCTGACACGCCTTGTTCATGACCTCGTAGACCTCGCAGGCCTCGCAGGCCTCGTAGGCATCGTAGGCCGGAACGAGCCGACACGGCCTCTGCCGGAACTTCGGTCGCTCGGCCAACGAGCGAACTGAAGCAGCGTGTATACCACGTCGAATCGCGGTTGCGCTGTTCCGGCAGCGGTTCACCCCGGCTTGTTGCGGCCTGCGCGAATAGTCCGGGCTGAGGGTGAAAATGGGCCGGCTGATACTCCGCATGGCAGCACAGACCCAACAATATGGGTACACCAGGGGGAATCGGCTTCGGCGACTGAACGGATCGAGTTGCTTGACTTTTCCCGGAAA
>DQVB01000683.1 GCA_015661985.1 Planctomycetota bacterium
ACGCCGTCGACTACCGCAACGCTCGCAGCACGCTTGAGGCCGCCCGCCTGGTGCGCCGGGCCTGTGACCGAGCCCTGGCCGAGGGCCCACGTCGTCTTGCTCCGCCCGACTGGTCGCCCAGGGCCCTTTGGTGCCGCTGGCGATTCCGCAAAGCCTTGCGTGCCCTGTTCCAGCAGCCCGAGTTTCGGCACTACGATGGGAAGCAACAGGCCGTCTGTCGGCGGTGGATCGCCAGACGGCGAGGGCCACTGCTGGACGCGCTGCGCCGCTTGACTGCCAACCGCCAGCCGTGGTCCACCGATCCGGTCGCAGAAGCCTACCGAACCTTGGCCGCTGTGGCCCGAGACCCCGAGCCCTGGAGTGGGCAACTGGTCACCTTGCGCACCGTCCAAACGCTGAGCGTCGTGGACTTGAAGGTCTACTGCGAGCTGGTGGCCGAACTGGGCCAGTACGACCGGCACGAACCGGGCTGATGAGGAGAAAGAAACGAGACATGCGTCAGCCCGATGTTGCAGACAGAAAACGGAGGATGGGCGTTCTCGCCCGTCAGTCATGGGCTCGACCGGTGAGTCCGGCTGGTGCGGCAAGACTCACATTCTGTGACATCTACGATGCAAGTACAGCGTTCAAATCATCCGCTGTGACACGGGCAAACTGGTGGGCGAATTCGACACGTACGGCAACCTCGACTGCCGCGGCCCGGCCGGCAGATTCCCGCACCCCGAGCTGCCCTTCGGCCTGATCTCCGCCCTGTCCGTCTGGAAGGACCGCCTCTTTGTCGTGGACGTGCTGAATCGGCGGATCGTCAAATGCCGTATCAGCCACGCTCAAGAGGAAAACAACGGAAACGAATCGCCGGAATCCACCAGTTGCGGGCTGACGATCAGGATCAGCTCCTTGCCGGAGCCGCCGGCGTGAGTTGACGGCCCGCGCGCCACTTGCGACTTTTCCAGATCGACCTCCGTGGTCACCGGGTTGTTCTTGTTCACCCGGGCCTTGACGCCGAGCATCAAGCCCACATTGGCAGGCTCGACGCCGGTGCTTTCCGGTTTTTCAGTCACCTGCGTGCGGGTGGCTGGGACCCGCTGTCCGATATGGACAAACGCCGGCTGGTCCTCGGCGGCCATCACTTGCGTTTCTGCCACCAGCGCCGCATCGGGGCCGGCTCGTAGCGACTCCAGCATCTCGGCCGGTTTTTCAGGTGGGAGGACCGGCTGGGCGAAGGCCGATGTGTCGTCGCACTCCAACTCAGCGACCTCCGCCTTGACGAGAATGCAATGGGGCGGCTATCGAGCCGGGAGCCAATGACTGAAGACACTCTTTGCGGCGCGGCAAGCAACCGCAGCGCCCCGGGACCGGCGTCCGTAGGCCTCGCAGGGGCACCGGCGGATCAGAGTGGCCCGCGGGTGGTTTTCAGCGACCGAAGCGCCGAAGAAACGATTCCCTTGCCTGTCGGATCCGAGTACAATCCACCCGTCGTCTTTATCGGACCCTTTTGGGCTTTCTGCAACGCAGAGGGAGGCGTGCCATGGTGCGCAGGGTGGCTGTTGTTGTGTTGGCTTTTTTGGGCTTCCTGGTGTCGGCCGTTTGCGCTGACGACTGGCCGCAATGGCTGGGGCCAGGTCGGGGGAGCGTGTGGCGGGAGCGGGGCATCGTAAAGAGGTTTCCCAAGGGCGGGCCGCCGGTCAAGTGGCGGGCGCCGGTGGCAGGCGGCTATGCCGGTCCCGCCGTGGCCGGGGAGAAGGTTTATGTGATGGACTACGTGCGCGAGTCGGGCGAGGCGTTCAACAGCCCCAGCCGGCGGGCCAAACTGGAAGGCCGCGAACGGGTGCTCTGTTTGGACGCCGCCGACGGGTCGCCGGTGTGGCAGCACGAGTACCCCTGCTCCTACAACGTCTCCTTTCCGGCGGGACCGCGAGCCACACCCACGGTGGCCGACGGCAAGGTCTACACGCTGGGCACGATGGGCGACCTGCGATGCCTGGATGCAGACACAGGCAGATTGGTGTGGGCCAAAGACCTGAAGCAACAGTACAACGTCAGGGCGCCCTTGTGGGGCTTTGCCGGGCATCCGCTGGTCGACGGGGACCGGTTGTTCTGTGTCGTGGGCGGCCAAGGCAGTGTGGCCGTGGCTTTCGACAAAGAAACGGGCAAAGAGCTGTGGCGATCCCTTTCGGCGCGCGAGCCCGGGTACTGTCCGCCGATCATGATTGAAACGGGTGGCAAGCGCCAGCTGATCGTCTGGCACGCCCAAGCCATCAACGGATTGGACCCGGAGACGGGCCGAGTCTACTGGTCCGTGCCCCTTGCGCCCAGCTACGGCATGTCCATCGCCACACCCAGACGGTATGGGGAGTACCTGTTTGCCACCGGCATCGGGCACAAAGCCGCTTTGCTCAGGCTGGGAGGCGACCCTCCGCGGGCCGAAGTGGTTTGGCGAGGCGACAGCCGGACGGCAGTCTATTGCGCCAACAGTACACCGTTCATCGACGAGGGCGTGATCTACGGCGTGTGCCGGCAGGGCGAATTGCGGGGTGTGGAGCTGTCGACCGGCCGGCGGTTGTGGGAAACCTATGGCGCCACTACGGGCACTCGGCCAGCCTCGTATGGGACGGCCTTCCTCGTGAAGCACCAGGACCGATTCTTTCTGTTCAACGATCAAGGGGATTTGATCATTGCGCGGCTCACGGCCAGCGGCTATGAAGAGCTGAGCCGGGCCCATGTGTTGGAGCCGACCAACGACGGGTTGGGGCGGCCGATCGTGTGGAGCCATCCGGCCTTCGCCGGCCGCTGCCTGTTCGCCCGCAACGACCGGGAGTTGGTCTGCGTTTCGCTGGCCGAATGATGGCGGCCGCTTCCGCTCCCCGGGCCAGGCTCGGCGGCCCGGTCAGCTGGATCGCAAGTTGGCCAACAGCCCCGAGACGGCTTCCAGGATCTTCTCGATCACCTGCGGTTCGGGCACGGGCAGTTTCAGGTAGGATTGGCCGGTGTCCGGATCGCGGTCGACAAGGTTGGCGGGTAGTGCGGGGGCGGCTGGGCCGGCGGATTTGTCTTGGGTTGCCCCCGGGGCCAACGCCCGGCTGAGGCTGTCCAACAGGCGTGCCCCTGCATCGAGCACCTCGCCCCAAGCCTGATCGGCCGCGGCTGGCTGGGGCTCCTTGGGC
>DQVB01000076.1 GCA_015661985.1 Planctomycetota bacterium
CGCGGGCACGTTGGGCGCGGATTTCTTGGAGAAGATCGAGCTGACCGGGTGGGTCCACGTGGACTCGGGCCGTTTCTCGTTGACCGGTCGCCTCCGCCGGTTGGAGGTTTCCCCCGATCTGTTGGCCGCCCTGCCGGGCAGCACGGCCTCGTCGCTGGCCCCGCTGGCCAACCTCCGCGGGCAGGTGGACGTGGAGCGGTTCAGCGTTGAGTTCGATCCCGCCCGGAGACCGGCGTGGCGCTTTCAGGCGGCCGGTAAACTGGTCCACGGGCGGGTCGACGATCCCCGACTGCCTCATTCGGTAACCGACATTCAGGCCACATTCCAACTGGACCAAGGCGGTTTCCGGGTGGACAACCTGTTTGCCAAGAGTGGCCAATCGACCCTGTGGGTCAAGTCATGGCGCCGTTCCGGATACACGGCCGCTGCGCCCATGTGGTTGGAGGCTCAGGTCCGGCACCTGGAGATCGGCTGGGAGTGGATCGACGTGCTGCCCGAGCCGCTACGTTGTCGGTGGCCGCGCTATTCCCCCTCGGGCACGATCCACGCTGACGTGAGACTGCACTACGACGGCCGCCGCTGGCACCCCGATCTGTCCGTGCAGTGTGTGAGCGTGGGTTTCACCTATTCGAAGTTTCCCTTCCGACTTCAGCCGGCCCGGGGCACGTTGGCCCTCAAGAACGACACCCTCACGGTGAACCTGGTGGGCTACAGCGGCGGACAACCGGTTCAGATCGCCGCGGAGCTGAAACAAGCGTTGACCGAACCGTTCGGATGGGTGGAGGTCAGGGCGGAGAACCTGGCTCTGAATCAGAAGCTCTTCGATGCTTTGCCCGAGAAACATCGCTCGCTGGTGCGCGACTTGGCCCCGCGGGGAACGATCAACGCCTACTACCGCTTCGATCTCCCCCAGGGGGGCCGGGCGCAGCGGTTCTTGCAGATCGATTTGAACCGCTGCAATGTGTGCTACGCGCGGTTCCCCTATCCATTGAGCAACGTGCGGGGCAGGCTGACGATGACCAACGGCCACTGGGTGCTCTCCGATCTGGAAGGCACGAACGACACAGGCCGCATCTACTGCCAGGGTCGGATCAATCCGATCGCCGAGGGCTATCGGTTCGAGCTGGGCTTCACTGCCAAAGCTCTTCCGCTGGAAGAGGAACTGCGGGAAGCGATGCCCAGCCCTTCGATGAAGCGATTGTGGAGTGCCCTCCGGCTGCAAGGTGCGGCCGACATCGAAGGCTCCGTCGTCTACCAGACCGGCTGGGTGCGGCCGTCCGTTTCGCTGCGGGCATGGCCCGATCCGGAAAAGACGGCGATCCAGGCGGACGGCTTCCCCTATCGGCTGGAGTCCATCCGGGGGACGCTGATCTATGCGAACGGCCAGGTGCGCCTGGAGGATTTCCGGGCCAAGCATGACGACACCGTCGTTTCGGCCGCGGCCAACTGCTGGTTTGATCCCGACGGCAGCTGGCAATTCGACTGCCAACGATTGGTCATCGATCGTTTGCGCTTCGACCGCGAGTTGATCCAGGCCTTGCCCTCCCGATTCCGGTACGCCGTGGATCGGTTGCAGCCCTCCGGGCCGTTGTACTTGCGGGGGACGGTGCGCGTGCGGCGCGGGCCAGGCCCGGCTGATCCAGTCACCGTGCGCTGGGATGTGGAAATCGGCCTGTATCAAGCGAGCCTGAACTTCGGCCTCAACCTGGAGAATATCCACGGCGCCGTGCACCTGGCTGGCGGCTTCGACGGCACCCGGTTCCATGCCGGCGGCCGGTTGGCTTTGGATGCGGTCAGCTACCGCGGTATCCAGTTGACCGACGTCCGTGGGCCCGTCTGGATCGACGAGGCCCAAGTGTTGTTGGGCACCGAAGCGGCCCGGCGACTGGCCCCGCCTGTGCGCACGGGTGATCGCCGAGCGGACTGGCGGCCGGTCACCGCCGAGCTGTTCGGAGGGGCCGCCTATGCGGACGCCGTCGTCCGGCTGGGCCCCACGCCCACTTACCGCGTCAAGGCGTCTCTGAGCGACGCCCGTCTGAGCCGTTGTGCCGAGGAGGTGCTGCCCGGACAGCAGCGGCTGCGGGGCCGCATCTCGGCCGGTGTGGATCTCAGTGGCAGCGGCGGCAACCTCAACAACCTGGCCGGCGTGGGCAGCATCCGCCTGGCCGATGCCGACATCTATGAACTGCCGCTGATGATCGCCCTGTTGAAGATCCTCAGCATCAAGGAACCGGACCGAACGGCCTTCAGCGAAAGTGACATCCGCTTCCACATCGACGGCGGTCACATCTACCTGGATTCGATCACCTTCCAGGGCGACGCCATCAGCCTGGACGGCGCCGGTGACATGGACTTCGACACGACCATCCGGCTCACCTTCCGTGCCCGGCTGGGACGGCGCAAGCTCAACCTCCCGGTGATCCAAGATATCCTGGGCGGGGCCAGCGAACAGATCATGGTCATCCATGTCACAGGCACGTTGACCAACCCCGAGACTCGCAAAGAGGCCTTCCCGGGCGTGAACCGCGCGTTGCAGCGGATCCAAGCCGACCTGCAACGAACCGCCCCAGGTGGCCTCTCATCACCGCGCAGCGGCCCCTGGTTGCCCCACCGGGGCAAGCGGCTGCCCTTCGTGCGATGAACCCCGGAGCCCCCTCCAAGACAAGGAGACCGATCATGAGCGTAGGACCAATGGGCGGACTGCCCGCCAGCGCAGCGGGATCCCCTCTGGCGCAAACCCGCAGCTCCGATGTGGAACGCACTCAGCAGGAGCACCTGAGCACGGAGCGCCGCATCCAAAGTGACCAGAAGGCCCAAAACGCGTCGGGCATCGGAGAGACCGACGGCGAAGACCACCAGGCGACCGAACGGGACGCTGACGGCCGCCGCCTGTGGGAGGAGTCGCCACGGCGCGAACGGGGGCCCGAAGCGGAGCCGCAAGAGGAGGTTCCGCCGCAGAGTCGAGACGCGTCGGGCCAGCGAGGCAACCTGCTGGATCTGTCGGGTTAATCCGCCTCGCGGACGCAGGGCGCGACCGTCAGCCGGGCTTTTCCTGTTCGGTTGTTTCTGACATCATGGCAAGCATCTCACGTGGGACAGGCTTCCAGCCTGTTACCCACAACCCAAAAGATACTCGCCCGGCGCGCAAATGTACCAGAAGTAAGACCCTAGCGGTGCGTTCGATTTCGTATCGGCGCCGGACGGGGCGATAGCCCCCGGTCCGCGGTGTACGGCGGCCGCTGGCCCGGGACAGGTCAAGGGAAACACCCCATGCGATTCACCAAGATGCACGGCGCCGGGAACGATTACATCTACGTGGACTGTTTCCACGAGCCGGTGCCGGAGGAGCTACCCCAGCTGGCTCGCCGTGTCTCGGACCGCCACTTCGGCATCGGTGGGGATGGGTTGATTCTCATTCGCCCCTCGCAGGTGGCCGACGCCCGCATGCAGATCTTCAACGCCGACGGCTCGGAAGCGGAGATGTGCGGCAATGGGATCCGCTGCGTGGCCAAATACGTATACGATCACGGCATTTGCCGCAAACGGTCCATGGCCATCGAAACCGGCCACGGGGTGCTTCAGGTGGAGCTGGAAGTGGCCGGCCAGCGCGTGCGTCGGGTGCGCGTGGACATGGGTGTTCCTGTCCTGGAAGCGGACAAGATCCCCACCACCCTGGTCGGCTCGCCGGTGAAGGATGCCCCACTGGAGGTGGCCGGCAGATCGCTGCGGGTCACCTGCGTGTCCATGGGCAATCCCCACGCGGTGGTGTTCGTGGACGAGCCGACGGACGAATGGGTGTTGGGCGTGGGCCCGCGGCTGGAATGCGATAGCCATTTCCCTGAGCGGGTCAACGCGGAGTTCGTCCGGGTGATTTCCCGCAGGGAAGTGCGGATGCGGGTCTGGGAACGCGGTTCGGGGGAAACATTGGCCTGCGGCACCGGGGCTGCGGCCGCCTGTGTGGCTGGAGCCATCACAGGGCGGACGGGGCGCCGGATCTTGGCCCATCTGCCCGGTGGAGATCTGGAGCTCGATTGGGCCGACGACAACCACCTGTACATGAGCGGCCCCGCCGTGGAGGTTTTTTGGGGCCAGTGGCCCGACCAGCCGCTGGATTGAAGGGGCCGGCAAGGCTGCGCGTGGGCAAGCTGCCCCCCGGCCGAACCGGCCGTTCCCTGGCATGGAGGCCGAGCAGTGGAGCTTTTCTATAACCTACTGACCAACGCGGGCGGCCTGTTGGCCTCGGCGCTGATCCGCAATTGGATGGGCACGCTCGAATACAAGGCGGCCTTCGTCGATCCACATATCGACCCGGCCTCGCCCCACTGTTCGGGCCAGAAGATCTATCTCTTCTGGCACGAGTACATCCTGTTTCCTTTGGCCGTTCGCGGCCACTGCAATGTGGCGATGCTGTTGAGCCGGCACCGGGACGCCGAGATCCTGTCGCGGGTCGCGTACCATTTGGGTTTCGCCTGCGTACGGGGGTCCACGCGGCGGGGCGGGGTGGCGGCGATCCGTCAGATGCTGCGACGGAGCCGCCAGATGCACCTGACGATCACGCCGGACGGTCCCCGAGGACCACGGCGTCGCATGGCCCTGGGCCCGATCTACTTGGCCTCGAAGCTGGGCATCCCCCTGGTGGCCACCGGCTACGGCTACGACCGTCCTTGGCGAGCCAGCAGCTGGGACCGTTTCGCCATCCCCCGGCCCGGCTCGCGGGCCCGCGCCGTCTCAGGACCGGAGATCTACGTGCCGCCGGATCTGGACCGCGAAGGGTTGGAACGGTTTCGTCAACAGATGGAGGACCTGCTGGACCGCCTCACGCGCGAAGCGGAACAGTGGGCCCAAAGCGGCACGCGACGGCCGGGTCAAGTGCGGGTGATCAGGCAACCGGCCCGCCGTCGGCGCTTCGACCCACCGCAGGGTCTTTCCAGGCCGTGGTGCACCAGCCACAATGCACGCTGGACACAGACGGCCGACGTGGGACTGCGGGCCCGGCGGCCGTGCGAGCTTCAGGCCCCTTTCACGCAATCCGGCCAGTGATGCACGAGCCCGAATGGTTTGCTGGGGAGGCGTCCGGGGCGCTGGATCAGCGGCTCTTGACCGTCTCCGAACTGACTGAACTGATCAAAGAGCTGTTGGAGACGGCCTTTCCCTCGGTGTGGGTGAGCGGCGAGGTCTCCAATTTCGCCCGGCCGCGATCGGGCCACTGCTATTTGACGCTCAAAGACGAGGGCGCCCAGCTGCCAGCGGTGATCTGGCGGAGCACGGCCGGCCGCGTGCGGTTCGAGATCTCCGATGGGCTGGAAGTGGTCTGCCGGGGCCGTATCGGCGTCTACCCGCCTCACGGTAAGTATCAGCTGGTCATCAGCGAGATCCAGCCGAAGGGGGTTGGTGCCCTGGAATTGGCCTTGCGCCAGCTGCGCGACAAGTTGGCCAAGGAAGGGTTGTTTGACCCGGCCCGGAAGCGGCCGTTGCCGCCGCTGGTCCGCCGTATCGCCCTGGTGACCAGTCCTACCGGGGCGGCGATCCGGGACTTCCTGGAGGTGCTCCGCCGCCGCTGGAAAGGTGCCGATGTGCTGGTCGTGCCGGTGCGGGTCCAGGGGGAGGGGGCCGCCGAGGAGATCGCCGCGGCCATCGACTTGGTGAACCGCTTGGCCACGCCCCCGGATTGCCTGGTACTGGCCCGTGGCGGCGGGAGCCTGGAAGACCTCTGGGCCTTCAACGAAGAGGTGGTCTGCCGAGCCATCTTCCGCTCCCGCGTCCCAGTGGTCTCGGCCGTGGGGCACGAGATCGACGTGACGCTGTCAGACCTGGTGGCCGACGTCCGGGCGCTCACGCCCAGCGAAGCGGCCGAACGGGTAGTGCCGGACGCCCAGCAGATGGCCCAACGGATCGGCCAGTATGGCCAGCGGATGGCTGCGGCGCTGCGGGCCATGGCCGCCGCGGCCCGGTCGCGCTGGGAGCGTGTGGCCGACCATCGCGCCTTCCGTCGGCCCTGCGAGCGCACCCAGCAGCTGGCCCGCCAACTGGATGAACTGGAGGGCCGCGCGACCCGCGCCCTGCGCAACCGGCTTCAATGGGTGGCCCAACAGACCGCCTCGATCGGCGCCCGGCTCGATTCGCTCAGCCCCCTGGCCGTCCTCCGCCGCGGCTTCAGCCTGACCGAACGGGCCGCCGATGGCCAATTGGTCCGCTCGGCCGACCAGTTATCGCCCGGTGAGCAGCTGCGCACCAAGTTCTACCAGGGCCAAGCGCTCAGCCGCGTCGAGGGGCTCGATCCCCACGCGCGCCCTTCCGCCCGTCCGTCGTCACAGGAGTGATGCCTTTCCTTGTGCGCGGCGCGCGGGTTCACCCCCTTCCGTCTTCCTGAGACACGTGCAATGCTTGCCGGGCTCGACCGACAGAACCCCGAAGGAAACACTCACGCTGATTGCGAGACGGCGTATTGACTGTCGGGGGCGGCGGGCGCCACTTGCTGAGACGACCGGTTCTCCTGGTCGATGGCCTTCTGGTTGAGCCAATCGGCCACCTCCTGGGCTGCTTCGCGCGTGGCATAGGTTTCTGCCAGCGACATGATGCCGAGCCAGGTGGGGAGCACGAAATGACGACCGTGTGGGCCCAGGACAACGCGGTAATGGATCATCGGCCGGATCCCTTAAGTAATGCTGACGCCAACACTATGGTAGCGCCGCCTGGGCGCCGAGGAACATTCGCATTTGCCGCAAAAGGCTGCGGGTTGCCGCAGACGCGGCTGCCACGATCGGATCAAGCCCTTCCAGAGGGCCTTCGAAGGCTGTCAGCCCAACGTGGGACGGGCTTCCAGCCTGCCGGCTACGACCCAAAAGGATACGCACACGGTGCGCCCCTGTTGTGGAGCAGGATTCCAGCGCGGGCTTGCGGCCACGGCTCCCAGGCCGTCCCCCCTCGGGCACTCACCGTCGCTCTTGCAAGGCTGAGTTACCGGAAAGGGAAAGCTGTTGCCGGTATGGTAACGGCTTGAGCCGGTCCGGTCGCCTGAGGGCGGCATTTGCTTTCGCCGCCTGCGGTGCGTAATCTGTTACTGTTGTGCTCCCTACCTTGTTTCAGCGGTTTCGCGACGCGCGCTGCCGGGCCGCGTCCGATGTGCCGAGAGCGGAGGTGCTGGCATGGTCCGGAGGTTGAAGCGGGAGAGGCGGATCTACGGATTCGGGCGGCGGGAATTCCTGGCTGGTGGCCTGGTTGGCTGGCTGGCCGCCGCGCTGCGCGCGGACCGGCCGGCCGCGGA
>DQVB01000682.1 GCA_015661985.1 Planctomycetota bacterium
ATACCTTGCTCTCTCCTCGGCGCCTTCTATCACGCCACCATCCCCTCCCCAACACCCTGTGAACGGATACTGACAGGCCGCCGGAAAGGCTGTAGCTTGGCGAGACTCCACGCCAGCGAGCGTGTCGAAGTGGCCGGGGATGGCACACAAAGGGCGAAACCCGGCTCAGCGAGCCAAGCCACGCGGTACGTGGCTCTGTCGTGCGCGGTGTTAATCTCTGGATCGTAAATCGCAGATTCACGTTAGCCCGGACTATTCACGCAGGCCCGAACAAGGTCGCGCAAAGTGTTGCCGGAACAGCGCAAACGCGATTCGACGTGGCATCCACTGGTGCTTCAGTTTGCTCGTTGGCCGAGCGACCGAGGTTTCGGCAGAGGCTATGGTTGCTCGCTGCGGCCTGCGAGGTCATGAATAATGCGGGTTAGCTGCGCCGACGCCCACAGG
This sequence comes from Planctomycetota bacterium, assembly GCA_015661985.1. GTDB lineage: Bacteria > Planctomycetota > Planctomycetia > Pirellulales > Thermoguttaceae > SZUA-1497. The sequence goes on from DQVB01000682.1 coordinate 445, forward strand.
GCGAGCTTGCTCCTCCGAGCAGGCCTTTTTTGCGCCCTCCACCACACACACGTTCCCCGTGTGGCGCTCCACAGGGCGCGCTTGCTCCTCCGGACAGGTCCTTTTTTCGCCGTGGGCGTTGCGCTTCGTGGTGATATCCCATCCGCAAGCCAGCTGGGGCCCTGAGAGGAGATCTTCTTCCGAAAGGTCTCCCACGGAGGCGCAACGGGCCTTGGCCGGAGCTGCTCGGCGCGCCTTGGGACCACCTCATTCGATGACCAGCACGTCGCCTTCTTCCAGACGTGGCAGGCGCACCGTGAGGGAACCTTCACGGACGGCAAATTCCAGCGTCTGCTGGAGCATGCAGGAAGTGACCGATCGGACAGGCCGATTGGTGCGCACGGTGATCTGGAGGTTTTCCGCGGGCACGTTTTCCACGACTGGGGTTTCGCGGCCCTGGGCGTTGTTGCGCATGGCTGTGACGGCGTATGCCCAGTTGGCCAGGGTGATGGCTCGCTGCCCTCCTCCCGTTTCCAGCAGGACGCCCTCGACGAGTGGATCGGAGACGTCCACGACCGGTTGGGTCAGGGCCAGGGCGGGGGCGGTGACGAACCGGCGGCGGCCGGGGTCGAAATCGCGGCGCATATCATAGTCGGGTCGGCGCACCGTGGCGCTGTATTCCAAGCCGGTGAAGAAACCGACCGTCATGGCCTGACCGCGGCCGTAACGATGGCGTACCGCGGCCGGCGCGCCGTCGGCGAATTCGGCCAGCACTTGGGCGTTGGGCGCCGGACGAAGGGCCTCGCGCCCGATCACGGCCCGGAAGGCGGCGTTGAACGGAGCGATGCCTACGATGGCCGCCTCGGCAGGCACCGGCGCCAGCTGGCGTTGAGGATCGTCGTAAGGCTCCAAATGCGACGCGCCGTACAGTTCCACTCGGTACCACATCTCAGGCTCGTCGCGGCGCACCAGCCCCAGTACGGGCTGGAGCACGTCCAGCGGCCCATTGGCTTCATCGCGGGTCAAGCCCCAGCCGCTGGTGTAGAGCGTACCGCCCTGTTCGACATAGCGCACCAAAGCCTCCGCCGCATCGTGCCGGAGGTGTGAGCCGTTCACATAGATGATCTTGTAGCGCGACAGGTCCTCGGTGGCCAGCATGGTTTCATCGAGCGGATCGACGGGCAGATGGCTGTGGGTCAGGGCCGTGTAGATCCATTTCGCGTTTTCCCAGGCGGCGGTCAGGTGCGGCGGGTTGCCTGCCAGGTTCATCCAGCGCTGCGTCGTCTCGGGCTTGACCACGGCCACTTCCGCCTTTGCCGCCCATTTGGCGCCGTACAGGGCATCTTCGGCCACGCCCAGCAGATGGGCTGCTTTGCTCACTAGCGCCAAAGTATCGCGATGGCCGGAGAAGCTATCGCCCTTCTTGTAATCCGGGCCATAGGTGTACCAGTAGATCATCGTGTTGCCGCGACTGACGGCCGACAGCATCCGCTGTATCGGCGCTCCCCGGTGGGGCTTGATGTAAATGCCTCGGGCGGTGCCCATCACCTCGCCCACCACGCGCTGCACGTCGCAGAGGTAACTGTCCCATCCCCAGATGCGCGGGTCGCGGTTCGAGGTTTCGTAGACGATGGCATTGTCCGCCTCGCGGTAGAAGTCAAAAAAATCGAGGCTGTGCCCTTTCATCAAGAACGTGTTGCCGCGCAAGGCAAAGGAGTAGACCCAGGGGCGAGCCGCCTCGGGCCCTGTGCTGCCCTGCTCCAACGCCCGCTGCTTGGCTTCGTTCATCGATCCAAAGCGCTTGCGCAGCGGGGTGAACAGCATGGCGGTCACATGGTTGTTGAAGGCCCGCGTCCAATAGGCCAACAGGGCCGCGTGGGGATCGTCGAGCCACGTTCGCGATCCCTCCGGATCCCAAACATCGAGGGGACGCACTTCTGACCAATCGGCGGCCTTGAAGTCAGCCGGCTTGAGGCCCCGGGCGGCGAGCCACCGGCGGAAACCTGCGGCGCAGCGCGGGCAAGCGGCCAGATGCCCTTTCCCTTCAGGCGATCGGTCGACGACCGTACCGATCTCGTCCACCGTGAGCCCCCAGACCTGGTCGACCGGAAGATCCACCACGGCCTCCACCGACTCCTCTACTCCCCGGAAAGTCCGTTCCGCCACGCCCAGTCCAAAAGGACAACCGGCTTCCGGATCCAGGGGACGCCCCGGGCGGAAAACGGGTACTGGGAAGCCCATCACGCGTACCAGAAGCCCTCGCCGAAAAGGTTCCATCCGCGGATCACCGCGGCGGAGCAGCTCCAGCAAGAACTCCGGTGGGCTGCGCAGCCCGTTGACCCCCAGCTGCCGGAGACTCCGCAGCTCGGCCCACGTCACCCGCTGGTCTGTCGTCCGGATGCCGTAGCCGAATCCGACCCCGTATCCGCCCACGTTGCTGAGGACCAGGTACCGCTCGGGCAACGGCCGCTCGGCCCACGGCAACTGCTCCAGGAACTCGGCCCGCCGGGTGGCGTACTGGAGCACACCGCACACCCCGTCAAGGAACTCGGGCGAATCGGGCTGGACGTCGCCGACCAAACGCTCGGCCGGGATGACAATGGTCACCGTGCCTCCGTCCGGCCCTGTTTCGGTAAACCGCTTGACCACACGGCCCTGGTAAGCCAGCTCGAATTCGAAGACCACGTCGCGCGAATAGCCTTCACGCCGACGCGTCCGGCGGTCGACCACCCGGCCGGCGCTACCGCCTGTGACGGTCAGAAACAGCTGGGGGGGGAAACGATCCGACACGAAGGACGTGACGGCCAGAGGTGCCGACCACTGCCCCACTTGCAGAGCGTCCCCGTCATCAGACGAGCCATCAGGTCGCGGAAAAACCCCTCGCACCACCTTGCCCCCTAGCCCTTCACCGCCGTGGCGCCATCGGATAACCGTCGGCGCCGGGGGCGAAATCCGCTGGACCCGCGCGCGCAGCGTCAGACCTTCAGGCGACCGGTACGCCGCCTGGTCCGCCATCGGCACAGCGGCCCAGGCCGACGCCCAAACCGTCCCCAGCGCCAAGGCCACCAACACCGGCCAGCACCCTCTGCTCATCGCACTACCCACTCCACCTTTCGGCCGCGCCCGGCTGCCGGGTGCATCAACGCGCCGGTAAGCGAGCTGAAGCGCGCGGCAGCCTCCGCAGGCGCCCATCTGAAGATCGCCAGGCCGTGCTGTGTGGCCTTACCCCGAACGTGGCATGCATCCCTTCCATGATGCGCCAACGCCCCCGCCTTCTCAACCCGCAGCCACGGGCAATCTTTGGGGCCCCGGTCCACCAGGCGGTCATTTGGATCGAGGGCGAAGGCGGTCCCGGGGTGGGCTGTGGGGCGATGCGTCGCTGGGCGCAAGTGCCCTTCGGCACGATCCGGGCTGGGCGTTTCAGGCGGAATGGTCTTCCGGCAGGTAGAGCAATCGGC
>DQVB01000228.1 GCA_015661985.1 Planctomycetota bacterium
CCGGCCCACCTGCGCGCCATCGGCGATGCGGTGGCCGCCGCGGCGCCGCGCCGGCTGCCGTCTCCCAAGCGGTTCCCTGCGTTCAGTGGCCTGGAACCGTTGGTGCTCCGGCCCGGTGATCCGTTGACCATGATCGGCGAAAGGACGAACGTAGCCGGTTCGCGGCGCTTTGCCCGTTTGGTCCGCGAGGGACGGCTGGAGGAGGCCGTGGCCATTGCTCGCCAGCAGGTGGAGGGCGGGGCGAACATCATCGATGTGAACATGGACGACGCCCTGCTGGACGGACCCGCCATGATGACTCGCTTCCTGAATCTCATGGCGGCCGAACCGGATATCGCTCGCGTGCCCGTAATGATCGACAGTTCGCGCTGGTCGGTGATCGAAGCCGGCTTGAAGTGCGTTCAGGGCCGGGCCATCGTCAATTCGATCAGTCTGAAGGACGGCGAGGAATCGTTCCTCGACCAGGCCCGGCGAATCCGCCGCTACGGGGCCGCTTGCGTGGTGATGTTGTTCGACGAGGAGGGCCAGGCGGTCACGGTGGAACACAAGGTGAGGATCGCCACCCGCGCCTACGGATTGCTCACTGAACGAGTCGGCATGGACCCGGCAGACATCATCTTCGATCCGAATATCCTCACCGTGGCCACGGGCATGGAGGAGCACAACCGGTACGCCGTGAATTACCTGGAGGCCACGCGGCGGATCAAGGAACTGTTCCCCGAGGTGCGCGTCTCCGGCGGGGTGAGCAATATTTCGTTTTCCTTCCGGGGCAACGAGCCGGTGCGGCGAGCCATGCACGCCGCGTTCCTCTATCATGCCGTCCGGGCCGGGTTGGACATGGCCATCGTCAACGCGGGGCAACTGGACGTCTATGAAGAGATCCCCGAGGAGCTGCGCCAGCGGGTGGAAGACGTGCTGTTGGACCGGCGGCCCGACGCCACCGAACGGCTCATCCAATGGGCTGAAACGCTCAAGGGTCGCGGCCGACGGGCGGGCCCCGAGGAGTCGGCGTGGCGGCGAGCCCCGGTGGCCGAGCGGCTCCGCCACGCTTTGATCAAAGGGATCACAGAGCACATCGAAGAGGACACCGAAGAGGCACGCCGCCAATACCCTTCCGCGCTGGCCGTGATCGAAGGCCCGCTGATGGACGGGATGAAGGCCGTGGGTGATCTGTTCGGCCAGGGGAAGATGTTCCTGCCCCAGGTGGTCAAGTCGGCGCGGGTAATGAAAAAAGCGGTCGCCTACCTGATGCCCTTCATGAAAAACGACCCGCACGGCGTATCCTGTGGGCCCAAAGGGCGAGGCAAGATCGTGCTGGCTACCGTCAAAGGCGACGTGCACGATATCGGCAAGAACATCGTGGGGATCGTACTGGCCTGCAACAACTACCAGGTCATCGACCTGGGCGTGATGGTCCCCTGCGAGACGATCCTGGATACGGTCCAGCGCGAGGAGGCGGACCTGGTCGGCCTGAGCGGACTCATCACTCCCAGCTTGGACCAGATGGTCCACGTGGCCCGGGAAATGCAGCGGCGAAGGATGACCACGCCTCTGCTGATCGGTGGGGCCACGACCAGCGCCAAGCACACGGCCGTCAGGATTGCTCCGGAGTACGAGCGGACCACGATCCACGTGCCCGACGCTTCGCGCAGCGCCGCGGTCGTCGAACGATTGATGGATCCCCTGGGCCGCCGCCAGCTGGATGAGCAGAACCGCGCCGAACAAGCACGCTTGCTGGAAGCCTTCCAGCGGCGGCAGCAAACCCGGCTGATCCCTTACCACGAGGCCCTGGGCCGCCGCTTCCCCACCGACTGGCACAGCGTGGATATCCCCGTGCCGGCCTTCACGGGAACGCGGGTGCTCGATCCGTTCCCCCTGGAAGAACTCGTCCCCTATATCGACTGGTCCCCTTTCTTCACGGCCTGGGAGCTGCGCGGCAAGTACCCGAAGATCTTCGACGACCCCGAGGTGGGAAGCCAGGCCAGGCAGTTGTTCGAGGACGCCCAAGAGCTGCTCGAGGAGATCATCGGCGGCAAGCTGCTGGTGGCCCGCGGCGTGTACGGCTTCTGGCCCGCGGCCTCCGACGGCGACGATATCCTCGTCTACCAGGACAACGAGCGCCGTTGCCAGCTGGCCCGGTTCCACACCTTGCGCCAGCAGTGGCAACGAAGGGGCAAAGAGCACTATTACGCCCTGGCTGACTTCATCGCCCCGAAAGACTGCGGCCGCCATGATTGGCTGGGCGCCTTCGCCGTGACCGCAGGTATCGGCGCCGCCGAACTGATCGCCCGGTACGAAGGGGACCACGACGACTACCGCGCCATCATGGTCCGCGCCCTGGCCGATCGACTGGTGGAAGCCTTCGCCGAAAAGCTCCACCGGATCGCCCGCTGTGACTGGGGCTACGGCCGCGACGAACAACTCTCGCCGGAGGACCTGATCCGTGAGCGTTATCGGGGCATCCGGCCCGCCCCCGGCTACCCAGCCCAACCGGATCACACGGAGAAGCGCACGCTGTTCCGGCTTCTCAATGTCCAGCGTACCACGGGCATCACCCTGACCGACTCGCTGGCCATGGACCCGCCTGCCTCAATCTGCGGCCTCTACTTCGCCCACCCCCAGGCCCGTTACTTCTCCGTGGATCGCATCACGCGTGACCAGGTCGAAGATTACGCCCGCCGCAAGGGGATGAGCCTGTCCGAAGCGGAACGCTGGCTGGCCCCCAACCTGGGCTACGACCCGGAATGAAAGGCGCGAAGTGGCGATGGCTGGTAACCGCAGGCCCGAGGGACGCGGCAGGCTCACAGTCCCATGGGGCTGGAGAGATCTTCCAGGGACCCCGACCGGGCGGGTTTGGCCGAGAGGGCCTGGTCCATAACGCGCAAGAACCGCATGAACGAGGCGTTTTGCTCAAGCCGCGCATCGAGCTGGCGGGCCAGGGCCAGCAGATAGGCCAGCGACCACCGGGGGGACCGGAAACGGACCGCCGACCGGCCGGTGGAGACGAGGAGCACTTCCGGCGTTTCCCGCACGATCTCCGCCGCTTCGGCCACCACGGCCGCCGCCTGCACGTAGAGGGCCGCGTCGGCCAATCGTTTGGCCAGCTGCCGGCGATGGATGGGTTGGCGGATCCCCGTGCGCTGGCCCGTCTCCGGCGAGATCCACTCCAGGTCGGCCAACGCCAGCTGGCCACCCGGTCGCTTGGTGAGCACGATTTCGTAGAGGGCTGTGGCCGACTGACCCGCGTAGAAATCCGTCTCCAGCGGGGCCGGTTTCAGCCCGGCGAACATCATCGCCTCATGTCCAATCAGCCGGTAGGCCGCTACCGTCTGATGGTTGAAGTGCACGCGGAGCCGCACCCGGGAAGCCACCAGCTGGGATCGGCGGGTGAGCAGTTCGGCCAGTCCCCAGAAGACTTGATCGGCCGTGCTGGCTCGGTGCACCGTGCCCTTGCCGGCCCTACACAGGCGCGGCAGCCACCGTTCCCGATCGCGGCCGACGGGCCCCTGCACTAGATCAATCACGTGCAAAGTGACTCCTTCGGCGGCCGCTTCGGCCAGTCGCTGTTGCAGCGCCCCGCCGGTATCTCCATCAAACTGCGCCAAGCCGTCGCTGAAGATCACCACCTGGGCCGGCCCAGGTGGCTTGCCGTGGTACCGCTGAGCCAACCCGTAGGCCTCGCGCAAGCCAGCGGCCAAGTTCGTCGAGCTGCCTACTTCGAGCGATTCCAGGGCCGCTCGAACGGACTCCCGGTCGCTTCCAACCACTTCCTCGGCCCTCACGGTGGCTTCTTCGCTGAAACTGACCACCGAGATGCGATCCTCGGGCCCCAGCTGCTCGGCCAGCCGCTGCACGGCACGGCGCACCATTTCCAATCGGCCGCCCCAACGCATGCTGGCCGATGTGTCCACCGCGAGGACTAGGCGGACGGGCTCCCGCGGTTGGAGGGGCACTTCCCGAGCCTGGATGCCGACCTGAAGCAGGTACAGCCCCGGCCCGCGGAAAGGCGACGCCGTGCCCGCGGCGTGGAGGGCCAGCGGTGTGCCGTTCGGCTTGGGATATCGGAAATCGACGGCCGCCAGGAACTCCTCGGTACGCAACACCTCGCGCGGCGGCAGCTGGCCATCTTCCAGGAAGCGGGCTGTCAGCTCGAAACTGGCCGCGTCCACCCCCAGCGGCACTTCGCTGATACACAAGGCCGGGTGCGCCGCAGGTATCAAAAACGGGTGCACGCGGTACAAGATGACGAACGACGGGTCCACGCCAGCCACCAGCGGCAATTGAACGCCCTGGCGCACCAGCCCCGGCACTTTCTTCAGTTCGGGAAGGTCGTACCAGGAAGGCGAAGCCCGTGCCGTTTCGGGCCAAGCCGCCAAGTAACGATCCAGCAATGGGTCCAGCTTGCCTGGCTGATCACCCAGGCCGGCCTGCGCAAACAACTCCCAGACCTCCAGATCTCGACCCCTCGCAGCCACCGGGGGCGGACTCAACTGGGGCTTCGGCCTGTCCACCTCCAGCGCAGTGGCGGGCCCCTGAGAAACCAGTTCCACGCCCTCCATGTTCACCAGCGGGGTCGAGTCCAACCGGTCACTCCGCGCTGTGACCTCCAACACAGGCGGCCCCGAACCCGGCCGGCTCGGCTCCAGCGCCGTGGCCACCAGCCCGACCACCGCTGCCATGTAACCCAGCGAAGAGGCTATGATCAGCACGGCCGCGGCGGCCGCCCGCACCCACTGGCCGAATCGGCGCCGGGTCCAAGTGATCCGCATCAGCCGGCCCCGAAGTCCGGCCGGCACGGATACATCACGCAGCGCAGCGTCCAGCACCTCATCGCCCAAGGCAACCTCCCGCCGCAGCCGATCCACAAGATCGGAGGGCACTGGCAGATCACACAACCGGCGATCAAGCCACGCGTCGGGATTCGGATCCGCCCAAAACATGGACACAACAGCCACTTACTGACAGGGCAATTCCGAGCCGCTCTCGGCCCTCTGGTTTCTATCTCTTCGCGGCCGCCATCAGGTATTCCCGCAATCGAGCCCTCGCGCGACTGACACGGGACAATACAGTCCCCAAAGGGATGCCCAGCAGGTCCGCCGCCTCTTGGTGCGTCAGTTCCCCCACGACAACCAACAGCAGCGTCTCCCGCAACTCGCCGGGCAACCGCTCCAACCCTTCCTGCATCTCGTCAGTGTACTCATCGCGAGTCGGATCCTGGGCCGCTCGGCCGAGATCCGGCTGATGGTCGCCCCAGAACACCAGCCGCGGCCGGCGACTGCGCCATTGATCCGCCGCCCGGCGACGAAGGATCGATGCCAGCCATGCCCGCTCCCCTCGCCCCGCGTCAAACAACCGGCGGCTCTTCCAAGCCGAACGAAAAGTCTCCTGCACCAGATCCTCGGCCTCGTGGCGATCTCCCGATAGACGGTAGGCCATACGGTACAGGGCGGCCGCGTGCTCGGCTACCAATCGATTGAAGTCGCTCAGTGACAAACCCAACGTCGCCAACTCTCCCCTGCACGCTGGTCAACGGACCGCCGCCGAGCAGCACGCCCCCAAAATCACTTCGGGTGAAGCCCTTGCGGCTATTCCCCGCCTGACCAACGGACGCAGATCACAGTTGCTATCCTTGATCCCATCGGCCCCCCATTATAATTGGCTGACGCGCCGAACAGCATAGGGTGTAGCCTTGACGAGCCAAGGGCCACCAAGAACGGGCCTTGGGTGCCACACGAATGGAGACAGCTGCTCTCCCAAGGGGTCACGCTATGACGATTTGGCCCCACCATGGCCGGATGCGTGTACCCCCCGACCTTCGCGCGACTGTGCGCGCCGGCCCAGCGTGGCCGATACCAGTCCAGCCGCCCACCCCGCCCAGGAGGCGGATTGAAAGTCGGCTGGGGCGGGGATAGAATCGCTGTAGGTCGTCCGTGCACACGGAAACGGTTCTTCGCGGACACAGAAAAAAAGGGCGCAACCGGCCAAGGGGCTGTCTCTGCTGCCAGATTGCAATTCCCGAGGCGGCTTCTGCGAAAGATGCTGGATTTCCGCAAAAACCCGAGCCGTCGCAACTACCTGTCCCGCCGCTACGAATGGCGCTTGTTGCTGTTGGTGATGCTCTTGGGGATGACGATCCTCATGGCCTCGGAGGCTCGTAACCCGGGTCTTTACCGGTGGTTGTGGCAAGGGGGTAGCGACCAACCTGCGGAACGACTCGCCACAGGACAGCCGGGGGCGGCGGCGGGGGCTGGGTCGGTGGCCGAGGGCGTGGATGGGTCCGCATTGGCACGGATCCGTGACAACGCCCCCTTTCGGCCGGCGGAGCAAGAGGCTTGGTCCCAGCTCTTGCGGATCCTGGCTCGAACCGGTCCGGATCGATTGCAGCAATCCAGTCTGGGCCGGGTGACCTACGTCGAATTGTTCCACCAGCCCGACCGGTACCGCGGCAAACTGGTCACATTGCGAGGCCGGTTGAGGCGCGTGGATCCTTTGCCCGCGGCGGAGGGAGATGCCGATTTCTTCGCCTGCTACCGGGCCGTGCTGCAGCCGGAGGACAACCAGCAGAACCCGGTCATCCTGTTTCTGCTCGAACTGCCCGAAGGGATGGCCGCCGGCATGAAAATGGACGAACCGGTGGGAGTGACCGGCTTTTTCTTCAAGCGGTGGGAGTACGAAGGCCAGCGGGACCTGCTCATTGCCCCTGTGGTTTTGGCCAAGACGTTGCACTGGTTCCGGCGGCCGAGTGGCAACGGCGCGGACGGCTGGCAGGCGTCTCCGCTGGCGGTCATGGCGGTGGCGCTGGCCATCGCCGCGGTCGTCTCGGGCTACGTGTATTGGCGCACTGGTTCCTCTTCTCGCCGTGGCGGGCTCGGCGGCCCACGGACTCGGTCGCCTGGTCAATCCCCCGTCGACCCGGAAAGCTTTCTTCGCGAACTGGCCGAGCAACATGGCCCGGAAAAGCAGGGATGAGACAGGGCCGAACCGAGGGCGCAGGCGATCGGTCGGCTGCGGGCGCACGATGACGTGGCGACAAACGGGGATGTTGTTTCGTGTCGTCCTTCTCGGTTGGCTGGCGGTGGCCTGGCATGCCGCCGGTTCCCTTGAGGCTCGTGGCCACCCGCCACGCCTGTTTGCCCCCGCCCGTGGTGTCCGCCAGGAGGCGCGGGCCCCGGTCCCGGGCGGTCCGGTCGAGACGGCGGAGTCGAGGGAGTCGAGCAGGTCAGTCCGGCCGAACGCCGCGGATCCGGCCAGCGGTTTCCCCCATTACCTGGGGCTGGCCGGCATTGGCCCCGATCAACTGGGTCAATTGACCGACGGGACGCCTTGGCGGGAGAGCGACGAGCAGCTGATGCTGAGAATCTTGTTCCATCTGCGCCGTCTCTCGCCGCGTCGGCTGGAGGAATGGACCGCGGGCCGAGTGTCGGGGCATGAGTTGGCGGCCCGTCCGGGCCGTTTTCGGGGCGAGGTGTTTGTGGTGCGAGGCCAGGTGAAGGAGGTCGAAGCGTTGGGGCTGTCGGCTGAGCTGCGGGCGCGATTCGAGTTTGAGCGGTACTACCGTTGCCGCCTGGCGGCAGGGCCGGACGGCCGCACGGTGCTGGTCTTTGCCTTGGCGGTGCCCCGAGCCTGGAAACTTGGCCAAACGATGAGCGAGCGGGGTGGGGCGAGGGCCGTTTTCCTGAAGCTCGCCAGCGACGGATCGGATGGCTCGACGGCCGTGTTCGCCGCCCCCCGTGTGGCCTGGTATCCGCGCAACTTGCTGGGTGAGCTGGGCATGGACGTGGGGTTGTTGGACGAAGTGCCCGTTCCCGAGCCGAAGGGCACGCGGCTGGATTTCGATGTGCGCCGGCTCCGTCTGACCAGTCGCGATTCGGAGGCTTTCTATCAGATGTTGGCCGCCGTGGGGCGCGCCCGGCCGGGGCAGCTGCTTCGCCAGG
>DQVB01000568.1 GCA_015661985.1 Planctomycetota bacterium
ATCCGTGCCACCGCTCACTCTTCCGCCAGAGGACTGCATACGGGAGCCTCTGCCTGCGCATTGGTGTTCGTCCCCTTCCACCCCTTCCAGGCGAACGAAACTCCACAGATACCGCTCCCGATCCAGCAACCCAGCGCACGTAGCCGCCGTGTTCAAGCAGCCACAACGAGCCCCACGCTCCAGCTGCTCCCGTACACCACGACGCACCGGACCCATATCTCCCTGCAGCGTCGATCGGTTGATCTCGCCCTGTTGGTACCGATGCCAAAGATGAAAGAGCTCGTCAGAAAGCTTCAGCCGGCGCCTTGCCAATCCTGCTGCCCAAGTTGCCGCGATCGATCATCGCCTGCAAGCAAGCAGGGTGGGTCCGGCGGACGATGAAGGGCCGTAGGTGTAGTGCGCCAGGCGGCCGTTGGGGTAGCGGACGCTCGTGGGGCGGAGGCCCTTGGTGAAGAGGCCGGCCCAGGCGCACCGGTCGCAGTGGGACTGGACGTAGGGCGTGGTCGGGAGACCATCGCCCAGCCCCACGGGGCCGGCGTGCCCTTGGTATTCCTTGACCAGTTTGCCGGTGGAGTCGTACTGGAAGAGGACCTGGTTCAGGACCTGCCCGTGGCTGCTCGAAGAGCTCGATGAGCTGCCCGTGCAACTACCGCAGGTGGTGATCGACTCCAGCATGCCCCTGAGCTCGTTCGTGGTGGCGACGCGGGTGACCTGGGTATCCACGCCCGGGCCGAACTCGATGATGCGCTCCTCGATCTGCCGGCCCAATGCATCAAGCGAGTACTGGTGAACGGTGCCGTTTTGATGCTTCTTCGCCATCCGTTCACCTTGTCTCTTGTCGGTATATTCCACACGGTCGTGAACCCCATCGGGCGCGTGGTCCAAGGGGTCGGCTCTGTCGCCGGAATCGGGGTAGATTTCTGGGCGCAGCAGGTCCGACCAGAGGCCCAGGCGATTGGCGCATCAGTTCATCGAAGACCGGGGCAGTATCCGGCTGCCAGCTTCACGACGCATTCGCTCGTTCCCAGCCGCGTCGTCGTCCCGTACTCGGAGGAGCGAAACGGACCGTGCGCTTGCGGCCAATCCCTCATCCTCCGAACTGGGCGAGCAGCTTTCTGAGGCCGAACCAGCCGCTGGCCGTACCGGCCACCAGGAGGCCGATCGAGGAGAGCCAGAACAGCACATCCCAGAGCCGTCCCGGGGCGATCCGCTTGTCGCATCGCCGGTAACGGAAGTAGAGGGTGGCGCCGGCCAGCATGGGAAGCATCACCGCCTGCATCACGCCGCTGGCCAGGATCAGTTTCACCGGGTGTCGCACCAGGATACAGAACCCGAGGGCCACCAGGGGAAAGAGCACGCAGAACAGCCGCACCCAGGCCAACTGGGATCGCGGCGTGCGCCGGGCCACGCCGAATACCGCCGCCGCGTCGGCCGAGACGCGTGCATGTCCGGCGATGGCCACGAAGAACGTCGAGTACAATACGGCAAACGCGCCGAACAGAAACAGCCATTGGGCCCAGGCACCGAACACCTGCACGTAGGGGCGGCTCAGCACATGGATCATTTGCGTCTGTTCCGGGTCCAGGCCTTGAGGATGGAGAACAGCGGCCCCCAGGAGGTAAAAGGCCACCGTGGCGAACGTATAAATGACCATGGAAAGCCCGGCGTCCCAGCGCATCACCCGCATCCAGCCCCGGGCCCGCTCGGCCCAAGCACTGCTAGGGTCCCGCGGACCGGCGAACTTGGCGTAGCCCTTTTCCAGACACCAGTAGGGATAGGCGATCAGCTCCGTGGCACCCACACCGATGATCCCGAAGGCCGCCAGGGCGGTGGCCAGCGGCGCCGTCGGTTCGGCCCGAACCAGCGCCAGACGGGAACGAGTGATCTCTTCCCACGACGGGAGCCGACAGCGGAAGCCTTGCGCCAGATCGGCCCAGGAAAAAGCGTATTCGGTCTGCTGGATGGCAAAGACGCAAAAGATCGTCATGCCTGTAAACGCAGCGACCAAGACCGTCGAGACGTTCTGCACCGTGGCGTAGCGACCGATCACCAACAGCACGATGGTTATGGCCGTCAGCAGGGTCGCCCAGTAGATATCGTCCCAGGTGGGGGTCTGCTTCAGGCTGGGGCGTGGACCCAACCTGCGCTGGAGCTCCTCCTGCCACTTCTCCTGCACCGGCTCGCGCAGCGTCCGGTCGGGATGGGCCAGCTGTTTCGCCTCCGCCTCCGGCATCTGCTCGAGGATGGCCATCGCCCGGGCATCCCAGCGGTTTTGTTCCTGGAGCAACGCCCGAAAGTCCCCTGTGATGGGAACGCTGATGGCCATGGATTGCCCGACGCCATCTGCAATTCCGCCCAACTGAGCCAGGCTGCAGATGAACATGACCAGCCAGTACCAGACGAGCCAGTTGACTACCAGGCGCGGGCCGGGCACGTCGTTCAGCGCCGGCATCGTGGCCCGGCCCGATGAAAGAGCGTAGCGGCCGAACTCGACCTGGACGAAAACCTTGATTACACAGCCGATAATGATCAGCCACAGAAGCCAGAACCCCGCCTGCGCGCCGGTCTTCGTCGTGGCGATCAGTTCACCGGAGCCGACGATCGACGCGGCGATGATCAGGCCCGGTCCGAGGCGCACGAGGATGCCCCCGACGCGCCGGGGCGGCAACTCTGTCCCCCCGACAGCGCCTTCGTCCCTTCGCACCCCTGCGGTGTCACTCTCCGCTCCGCTCATGAATGCGGCCCTCCGAGCATCGGATTCAGGAGCCGTGATTCTGTCCCATCGCCGCCGCCAGTGCAAGCAACCTCGCCGGAACCGAACCGGCCGGCTGTGCCGTAGCCCTGAGGCCCGCCCCATCCCGGCCGGCCCGACGCCTGCAACTGCTGCTGCCAAAACAGGTTGCGAACACCGTGAGCACCAAAGCAGGGACGTCCGGCGAAGGGCATTTGCATCCCCAGCCGAAATCAACCATAACAGCAAAGGGGCGGTATCGGCGCTTGCACCGACCGGCTTCCCTGTGTACCAATGTCGGGCACTCGCGCCCGTGGCGGACGCCGCGTGCGTCGCGTGGATCGAGTGGTGAAACCTTTGTTCATCGAGAGGAGATTACGATGACACAGCTTCCCTGCCAAGGTCCCATCGCTGCGTTGGGACTGATGCTGGGCGTCGGCTTGCTGGCCAGTCCGCTCGCCGCCCAGTCCGCCGCACCAGAGTCGCCTTCCCGACCCTCTCCTGATCGCTCGCCGGGAAACGCGACGGTCACGGAGACGGATGGACAATCAGAAGAACCGTTCGATTACTTCCGCAATTCGTGGAACGTCATCGGCCTGCGGGATTACGAGCACGGGACGCGGATCACGCCGGACAACGTGTTGGAGCTGGCCGAGGGCCGCCAGGTGCGTTTGCGCATCGGTCGAAACCTGATTCCCCTGAGCCGCCGCCAGACCAAAACGCTTTATGAAGGCTGGATGCCGATCGTGCTGTTGCAAACCACTGACGGGGCGGTGGAATACCGGTTCCGGCTTTGGGCCACCCCGCTGCCCACGCTCAAGGACTGGGGCAAGGCCTTCAACTGGCCGACCGAGGGAGAGAACTTCCTCAACTGGATCGTCCTCCGGGTGCGGAATGCCGGCCGGGAGCAGGCGGAAGCTCGGTTTCAGGTGGAGCTGGACGGCCGGACGCTACGCCATTCTCAATGGACCCTGCCGCCGGGCGGCCGAGCGGAAGTGGTGGTGCGGATTCCGTTTGCCCCCGTCCAAGGAGGCCATGGCTTCGAAGAAGCGGACGCCGGGCTTTGGTTTGACCGAACCGTGGCATACTGGCAGGGATTGATGGCTCAGGCCGCGCGGATCGAAGTGCCCTGCCGGAAGGCGACCGAAGCGCTGTTGGCGGCCCACGTGTGCCAGTTGATCGCCAACGACCACGGCCAGCTGCAGGGTGGCGAAGGTTTCTATGACCAGTTCTTCATCCGGGATGGCGGGTACCAGATCATGGAGCTGGAAGAGGCCGGCCTGTGGGACGCCGCGGCCAAGGCGATCGACCATTATCGCCGGGCGCAGAGGCGGGACGGGCGATTCGAGACCCAGCGGGGCCAGTTGGACGCCAACGGCCAAGCGCTATGGGTGTTGTGGCAGTACTACAAGATCACGGGCGCTCGCGACTGGCTGGAAGAGACCTACCCGCAGATGCGGCGGGCCGTGGATTGGATGACCGAGGCTCGGCGCCGCGCACCGGCCGATTCACCCTTCGCCGGGCTGTTGCCCGCCGCGCCGGCCGACGGGGAATACCTCTGGGACGGCAAGCATCACATCGTCGGATATGACCTGTGGAACCTGCGGGGGCTGCTTTGTACGGCCGACGCGGCCCGGGCCCTGGGCCGACACGAAGAGGCCGAGCGGCTGGAGCGCGAGGCAGACGAATATCGGGCGGCCATCGACACGGCGTGCCGGCGCGTGGGGCTGGCGCACCTTCCGCCCAGCTGGGAAAAGGACGGAACACACTGGGGCAATACGGAAACGCTCTGGCCGACGCCCCTCTTTTCAGCCGATGATCCGCGCGTGGTGGCCACCCTCCATCACGCGCGCCACGTGCACGGCGGCGGGTTCTGGGAAGGCACCATCCGATGGCTCGGCTGCGCCGGGGCCATCCATCCCTACCTGTCAGCTTACACCACCATGGCCTCGCTGCGACGCAACAACGATGACCAAGTGGTCGAAGACTTCTACTGGTACCTGCTCCATTCGACCGCAGCCCATGCGTTTCCCGAAGGCGTCTACCCACGACGCCGGTTCGCCTGGGGCCACACCATTCCACATGTGACCGGCGCGTCCAACTTCGCCTTGATGCTCCGCCACATGTTGGTGGACGAACGGGGCGATGAACTTCACCTCTTGTGCGCCGTGCCGGACTGGTGGCTCGATCCGGGCCGCCAAATCCACGTCCAGCGGGCCCCGACGCATTTCGGTCTTATCACGCTGCGCGTGCGCGGCAAGAAAGAGGGCGTCGAGGTTGAGCTGGAGCCGCCACACCGGGATGCGCCCAGACGGATTGTGCTCTACTTGCCGCAGTCGCGGCCGCTGGTGAACCGGCTGCAGGGTGTCCAGCTTGTGACGCGGCCCCCTCAGAGCCGCCGTTGGGACTTCGCCACGGTGATCGAGCTCTATCGCCAGCAGGCCGGGCCGGCCCTGAAACCCATCCCGCACGTGGTACGTTTCCCTTTGGCGGAACCCGTCGACCCGGATCGCTCCGTGACGGTGGATTTGACAGCCGTGGCCAACACGGATCCGTTCACTGCTCCGTTCGGTGTGCCCAACCCAGGCAAGTTCCTGTTTACGGGCCTGAAGACGGGCCGCCAGATACTGGCCGATGTCCCCTTTTACATCATTCCGCCACAACAGAACCAGGGTCGCAGTTTCGTCGTCTTGCATTCGCCCAAAGCGCCGGCCAACCGCGATTGGCCGCGCGAGGTACGCATCCAGGTGGGGCAGGTGGGCAAGCGGCTCTTCTTCCTGGGCAACGTTCACGGATGGTCTTCCCAGGACCCGGGCACGGGGCCGTGGGGTGCGGTGGCCGAGTACCGGATCGTTTACGAGGACGGCCAGGTACAGACTGTGCCGCTGATCACCGGTCGGACGATCGACGAATGGGCGGCGCGGCCAGAGGCGGATGAAGTGGCCGTCGGGGCTCGCGGCCAGCCGTGGCATCTCAACGTGCTGGGCGTAAAGTTGCGAGACGTGGCGGTGCGCGAGGTGCTGTTCCGTGATCTGGGGACGCCCGCCGCGCCTGTGCTGGTAGCGGTGACGCTGGAATAATGGGTTGCCCGCCCGGAGGGATCGAGGGTTGTTTCGAGGCGTTCCCAGACAGGCTGCCAGCGGACGGGGGCAACCCGGTTTTTCAGCGGAAAAAACATGGCGGAGCGAACATGGCGCGGATCGTGCTTGTGACCGGCGGGTGTCGCAGCGGAAAGAGCCGCTACGCCCAGCAGTTGGCTGAATCCCTTCCCGCGCCGCGGCTTTACGTGGCCACCTGCCAGCCGGGGGACGAGGAGATGCGCGAGCGGGTACGGCGGCATCGCCAGAGTCGCGCCGGGCGCGGGTGGGAGACGGCCGAAGAGCCGATCCGGGTGGTCGAGCTTCTCCGCCGTAACGACCCCTTCCGCGTCGTGCTGGTCGATTGTCTGACCCTTTGGGTGGCGAACCTGATGGAACGGTGCGCGCCGGTCGGCCAGTCGCTGGACGAAGACACGCTGGCCGAGCGATGTGAATCGCTCATGGCGGCGGCCCGTCTGCGGCGCGGCACGGTGATCCTGGTGACCAACGAAGTGGGCATGGGGATTGTGCCCGAGAGTGTTTTGGCCAGAAAGTTCCGCGACTTGATGGGCCGCTCTAACCAGGTGATCGGCGCACAGGCGGACCAGGTCGTGTTGATGGCCTGCGGGATTCCTTTGGTCTTGAAGGGTAGCCAGGATGGCGACGTTGGAGCGGACGATTGAGCGGATCGGGTTGCCTGACCAAACGGCTCGAGCGAAGGCCCGCGCCAGGCTGGACCGGCTGATCATGCCCCACTGGGCTCTGGGCCGGTTGATGGACCTGGCCGTCGATTTGGCGGGCATCACGGGCCAGGTGCCGCCTCGGGTTGACCGGAAAGTGATCGTAACCATGGCGGGCGATCATGGTGTGGTGGCTGAGGGCGTGAGTTTGTATCCTCAAGCTGTGACAGCCCAAATGGTGAAGGGGTTTGTGAGCGGCCGGGCCGCGGTCAATGCCTTGGCTCGCTTGAATCGGGCTTCGGTCGTGGTGGTGGATATGGGTGTGGCCGCGGACCTTGGCCGGTTGGCCGCCCAAGGGAGAATCATCACCGGGCGGGTTGCGGCTGGCACCCAGAGCATTGCGCGCGGGCCGGCGATGACACTCCAGCAGGCGAGGCGGGCCGTGGAGGCGGGGATCGAAGTGGCCGAGGAGCTGGGCCCCCAGACGGACGTCTTCGGCACGGGCGACATGGGGATCGGCAACACCACGCCCAGCGCGGCGATCGCCGCCGTGGTGACCGGCGCGGCGGTCGAGGAAGTGACTGGCCGCGGCACGGGCATCGACGACCGGCGCTTGGCCCACAAGATGGCGGTCGTGCGGCGGGCGATCGAGCGAAACCGGCCGAACCCGGCCGACGGCCTCGATGTGCTGGCCAAAGTAGGCGGCTTTGAGATCGGAGGGATCGCCGGTTTGATCCTCGGCGCTGCCGCCCAACGCAAACCGGTGCTGGTCGACGGGTTCATTTCCACGGCCGGGGCGTTGATCGCCCATTGTCTTGCGCCGAAGGTGCGACATTGTTTGATCGCCGCCCACCGCAGCCAAGAGAACGGCCATGGCCGGATGCAGCGACATTTGGGTTTGACGCCCCTTTTGGATCTGGGCATGCGGCTTGGTGAAGGTACCGGCGCCGCGTTGGCCATGAACTTGGTGGAAGCGGCGGCGCGGATCGTGACGGAAGTGGCCACCTTCGAGGAAGCCTCGGTTTCGCGGGCCGAGTCATGAAAGGGTTCTTGGCGGCACTCCGGTTCCTGACGGTCTTTCCTTTTCCGGGCAAATGGGGTACGCAGGGAAGCGACCTGGGCCGCAGCGTGGGCTGGTTTCCTTGGGTCGGTCTGGCTTTGGGCGCCGTGGCCGCAGCCGCCGCATGGGGGCTGAGTCACGTGGCCCCGCCATTGGTCATAGCCGCGTTGCTCTGCCTCGTGCTGGCGGGCTTTTCCGGCGCCATGCACCTCGACGGACTGGCCGACGCGGCTGACGGGCTGCTCAGCGGTCGGGCCGGCCACGAGGTATTGGCCATTATGAAAGACAGCCGCGTGGGGGCGATGGGGGTGGTGGCCGTCGTGTCCGTACTGCTGGTGAAGTTTGCCGCGTTGGGGTCGCTTGGGGCGGAAAGGGTTTGGCCGACTGTGTGGCTGATGCCGTTGGCCGGTCGCTGCGCCATGGTGCTCCAACTGGCCTGGCTTCCCTATCTCCGGCCCGAAGGGCTGGGGGCAGTTTTCGGCGGCCGGCGTCTCCTGTGGCCGGCTGTCGAAGCCATCGTGCTGCTACCCGTGGCCGGCTGGATGCTGTTGGGCCCGGCCGGGGCGGTGATCGCCGTGGTGGCTGTGGCCGCCACGGGGCTGCTGGCCATCTGCTATCACCGCCGCCTGGGCGGCGCCACCGGCGACATGTACGGAGCTACGTGTGAGGTGATCGAAGCGACCCTGGCGCTGAGTGCGGCCATCTGCTTCGCCCAAGCATAGTGGCTGAGGCTCGCGGCCGCGATACCGGTGCGGGCCGAGTAAGACCTGACGCCGGGACCACTTGCAGCGGCCGGCTCGGCCAGCTACAAGAGTAGCAATGTCCGAATAGACTGTTGACAAGGCGAACGGACCATGGGCGAAGCGCGGGCAGTATTGGTGACGGGCGGATCGCGGGGAATCGGGCGAGGCATTTGTCTTGAGCTCGGACGACTGGGATACGCCGTGGCGGTCAACTACGCCCGGCGCCGGGACGCGGCTGAAGAGGTGGTCAGCCGAATCACCGCGGCCGGCGGCCAGGCAGTGGCCGTGCAGGGCGATGTGGCCTTGACGGACGACCGCCGGGAGCTGATCGAGAAA
Organism: Planctomycetota bacterium; assembly: GCA_015661985.1. Taxonomy (GTDB): domain Bacteria; phylum Planctomycetota; class Planctomycetia; order Pirellulales; family Thermoguttaceae; genus SZUA-1497. Next base: position 8,628 of record DQVB01000568.1, read on the forward strand.
ACTCTCCAAGATTTCGGACGCCTCGACGTGCTGGTCAACAACGCCGGGATCACTTCGCCGGGACGCAAAGATCTCCTCGAGGCGACCGAAGAAGGATGGGATCTGGTCTTCGGCGTCAACCTCAAAGGTGCTTTCTTCCTCTCCCAATTGGCAGCCAAAGAAATGATCCGCCTGATCCGCCAGGAGCGGATCCCGGACGGCAAGATCATCAACATCTCCTCCATCTCTGCCTACGTGGTTTCCACGAATCGGGCCGACTACTGCATGACCAAGGCCGCCATGGGCATGATGACTAAACTGTTCGCCCAGCGGCTGGCCGATGAACGGATCCGCGTCTACGAGATCTGCCCGGGGGTGATCGAAAGCGATATGACCGCGCCGGTCAAAGAGAAATACGACCGCTTGATCGCCGAAGGCCTATGGCCTATCCGTCGCTGGGGATATCCCTCGGACGTAGCCCGCGCCGTGGCGGCTGTGGTGAGCGACTATTTCCCCTTCAGTACGGGCGATCGTATCAATGTGGACGGCGGCTTCCACATCCGGCGGCTGTGACGGCTGGGCTCGGCTGACCGTTGGAGGCGCGGGCCATTTCCACGTGGGCCCTGTTCGTCTCCTTCCCTGCCGGACGTTGGCAACGAGCCCCAGACCTCGGCGGATGCGGCCGTAAACCCTGCTGGCCAGTCCGGCCGGAGCGGTCGGCCAGGTGAAGCACGACGCGGGCCACGTCCATGGCCGCTTCCGGGCGGGCCAGACGGCCCATGGCCAGGCGCATCCGGGCCAACCGCCCGCTGTCGGCGAGCAACCGCTCTACCGCTTGCTGCAACCGCTGGGCGAAGGGACCGTACCGCTCGTCTTGGTCCACGGTCACCGCGGCGCCGGAGCTGACCAGCCGTCGGGCGTTGATCCGCTGATGGTCGTCTGAGGCGAACGGGTAGGGAACCAGCACGGCGGGCACGGCGGTGGCGGCCAGTTCAGCCAGGGTGGTACCGCCGGCGCGGCTGACTGCCAAGGCCGAGCGCGTCAACAGGGCCGGCATGTCGGCCACGAAGGGCACGACGGTGGCCTCCAGGCCGAGTCGGGCATAGAGGGTCCGGGTCGCCTGCCAGTCGGCCCAACCCGATTGGTGCACGATTCGCCAATTTGCCAATAGGGGGCGGAGCCGGGCGAGCAGCCTGGGTACCGTCTGATTCAGCGCCCGGGCGCCTTGACTGCCACCCAGGACGAGGAGTTGGCGCGGGCCGTCCGTCTGGCCGTCGACCGGCCGCCCGCGGGCGAAAAAAGCCGCTTGCACCGGGTTACCCGTCACCTGGTGCCACACTCGGCCCGGGGGCTGCCAGCCGTCCGTATCCCAAGCCGAACACAGCGCGGCGGCTGAACGACTGAGCCATCGGGTGGCTCGTCCCGGCACGGCGTTCTGTTCCAGCAGCACGACGGGCACACCACGACGTGCGGCCATCCAGGCACCGGCACGCTGGCATATCCGCCCAGCCCCACGACGGCCGCTGGCCGCTGCTGGCTGAGCAAGAGCCGGGCCCTCCGGTAGCCGGCCAGCGTATCGCGCAGAAAGGCGGGCCATTGGCGTATCCCCCGGGGCAGCGGACGGGCAGGGACCGTGTGGCAGCGGTAGCCGGCAGCCAGGAGGATCTGCCGCTCCAGCGGAGTGCCGGTTCCCACGAAACAGACACGCACCTCCGGGGCCATACCCACCAGCGCTTCGGCCACGGCGACTCCGGGCTGCAAGTGCCCGCCCGTTCCGCCACCGGCGAGTATCACGCGCCAGCCGACCGTCACGGGCCCACTCCTCCGGCCATGCCGACCGACCGTGCCTCGGGAACCGGCCGATCGACTGGCCCGCAGTTCAGGCCCAGCCTGAGGCTGGCCAAACCGATCAAGGCGCAAACCAGGGCAGCCAGCCAGAAGCGGGCTACGATGCGGCGCTCGGCCCATCCGAGCAGTTCAAAATGGTGGTGCAACGGTGCGCACAACAGGACCCGCCGGCGCCGCCATTTGTACCAGCCAACCTGAAGCACGACGCTCAACGTCTCGGCCACGAAGACCCCGCCCACGACCAGCAGCAACAGTTCCTGTCGGCAGCCGGCGGCAATGACCCCCAACAGACCGCCCAGGGGCAACGAGCCGGTATCCCCGAGAAAGACCTGGGCCGGATGCTGGTTGAAACGCAAGAAGGCCGCCACCGCCCCGGCCGCAGCGCCGGCTGGCACCAGCATCTCACCCGCACCGGGCAAGCGACCCAGGCCAAACCACTCGCCCCACGCCGCGTCGGCCAGGCCGTAGCAAACCACACCCATCGCAGCCAGGGCTGCCAGCAGGCAGCCGCCAGCCAACCCGTCGAGTCCGTCCGTCAGATTGACCGCGTTCGATGCCCCCACCACCACGACCGTCACCACCAACACATGCCACAGCCCCAGGGAAAAGGATAGATCGGTCAGCGGGATGCGGCAGGCCAGTCCTTCGGGCGTCTGGGCGAAGTGGCTGTGGACCAACAGCGCAGCGCCCAGCGCCACCGCCGTTTGGGCGACCAGCTTTGTTCGGCCCGAAAGACCGCCGGCCCCAGAGCGCAACTTCACCAGATCATCGACGGCCCCCAGACAGAACATGCCCAATGTGACCACCAACAGAGCCTGCACCAGCCGACTGCCCAGATCGCCCAAGGCGACCACACTGGCCACAATAACCCCAACCACCAGCAGCCCACCCATGGTGGGTGTTTCGGCCTTCGAAGCATGGAGCTGGCGCAATTGGGGCGAGGCCGACTTGATCGGTTCCCGCACATGCCGCCCCAGCCATTCGATCACCGGTGGCCCGGCCAGCAGCACGCCCACAAAGGCGATCGTCGTGGCCAAAGCCGCGCGGAAGCCGAGGCTCACGAGCCCCAAGCCGACCATGCTGCGATCAAGGTCGACCGAAAGCCAATCCGTGTGATGCACAAGCCAAAGCCACATGAGCGTCGCCTGAAGTTGGATCGATCAAGGTACCGGAGATGGCCAGAAGGGCTCGAGTAGTCGCTTGGGCACTGGAAGCGCGGCGCGCCTCATCCATCGCACCCCAAGAGGCCAACCCCACAGTTGAAGAAGAATCCCTGAGCGGCCGGGGCGGGCACTTGGGCTCCGCCCCGGCGCTCAGTCCAGAGCTCCACCGTGAAGCACCTGCCGGAGCGGCCGACCCAGAAGCCGCTGGAGCCCGGCAAGCTTAATGCTCCTACCCCAGGAGGGAGGGTAGCGTCGGGTTCCCGCATACCCGACACAGCCGGTGGAGCTTTCACCTAGCTTCATTGTCCGCTTTGCCCTCTCAAGGCGGCCGGAGGCCGCAACACGGCAGGACGGATTGGCGATCCGCCGTACGATCATCCGGGTAGCAACGCTTCGTGCTCAAAAACGGTCTTTCGTCAAATCAGCCGACAGCGGCAGCGCATTCATCCTTCGACATTGGGTATTTCGGGATTCGTCATTCTCCGGGTCCAGGCACGCACATCATCACATCGTTAGGCTCTCTAGACCGTTCGGTCCTCTGTGGGTTGTAGTTGCCGGCACAGGGCTTCAACCAACGTCTCCATCTTCAGGCGGCGCGAGGCCTTGATGAGCACCACATCGCCGGCTCGCAAGGACTTGGTCAACACCGGCAGTGCTTGTTCCGGTGTGGTGACGGCCATCGTACGATCGGCGGCCATGCCGGCCGTCTGTGCCCCGCGGACCACATGGCCGGCATATTCTCCGCAGGCCACCAGCAGATCGGCGCCGCTGACGGTCACCACCTCGCCGCCCAGCCGGAAGTGCCATTGGGCGGCGCCGGGCCCCAATTCCGCCATGTCCCCGCACACCACGACCCGGCGGCCCGGTGCGCGGACCTCGCGCAGCAGCTGAAGGGCCGCCTTCATGGACGTCGGATTGGCGTTGTATGCGTCGTTGATGACCGTCACGCCGCCTGGGTCGAGCACTTCACAGCGCATGGGTACCGGCTCGAACCCCTCCAGCGCCTCGGACGCTTCCGCCAACCTCATTCCCCAAACGCGGGCCACGCCGATGGCCAGCAGGGCCGCGCCGAGGTGATGCCGTCCCCACACGGGAAGCCGAAACGCCTGGCCGTCGATGCGGAAGCTGAGCCAGCCGTTTCCCATTTCCACATGGCTTGCGCGCAGGTGGCAATCCACGCTGCGGCCCACCCACAGCATCGGCGCGGCACAACGTCGGGCCAGGCGGCGCAGCAGCGGGTCGTCGCCCACCACGGCGTGTCCGTGCGGCGGCAAGGCGTCCAGCAGTTCCGCTTTCGTTTCGGCCACCCCTTGCCGGTCGCCGAAGCCCGCCAGGTGTGCCTCGGCCGTGCCGGTGATCACGCCGATCTGAGGCCGACACAGGGCGGCCAGGCGCCCGATCTCGCCCGGACCACTGGCCCCCAGTTCGAAGAGGGCATAATCGTGGCTCGGCTCCATCCGCAGCATACTCAGGGGCAGCCCCACGTGGTTGTTGTAGCTCCGCGGGCTGGCCGTACCCCTCCAGCGATGGCCGAGCACCGTGTGGATCATCTGGCGAGCCGTCGTCTTGCCCACACTCCCGGTCACCGCGATCACCGTGCCGCCGAATGCCGCCCGCTTGGCCTGGGCCGCTCGCTCCAGGGCCCTCTGGGTATCGGTCAGGCGAATGGCCCAACAGCCTCGGGGTACCTCCACCGCTCGGTCGACTACCACGCCCGCCGCGCCGCGCCGGAAGGCCTCCACGGCGAAGGCGCCGCCATGATGGCGCGAACCGGGCAGTCCCCAGAACACATCGCCCGCCTCCACCCGCCGACTGTCAATGACCACCGGACCAAGCTGGATCGTTTCCCCGTCGGATGGCACTCCGTCGCCCAGAGTGAGGCTCCCCCCGATGGCCCGGCACAGCGCCGCGACCGTGCCCGGCCATTCCGGCGCGCAGGAAACCGGCGCCGTCCCTCCGGGCAGCGGCGCCGGGGGCGAATTCACGTCGGTGTTCCAATCAACCGGGGCCGTCATGGCAATCTCTGACAGGATCGGTCTTCCCGCCGAGGGCTCCGTCGTTTCCCGTTTGGTTCGTGTGCGGTTCGGCCCGGCCGCCGGATCAGTTGGTGGCAGCCAACGGCAAAGGCGGGTGTTCGTACAACCAAGTCTTGGCCACGTGGCGATCGTCGAAGGGCAACCGCCGGCGGCCTACGATTTGGTACTTCTCGTGCCCTTTGCCGGCGATGAGCACGCAGTCGCCGGGCTGGGCCTCACTCAGCGCCCAGCCGATGGCCTGGGCACGGTCAGGGATGACGCGGGCCGACTCGGGGTGGCGAAACCCGGCCAGGATTTCGGCCAGGATCACCTCGGGCGGCTCCTCCCGCGGATTGTCGTTGGTGATCACGGCCACGTCGGCGTGAGTCTCGACAACGCGGCCCATGCGGGGCCGCTTGCGCCGATCGCGCCGGCCGCCGGCACCGAACACACAGATCAACCGGCCCGAAGTCGCTCGGCGCAACGTGCCCAGGGCCGCGGCCAAGGCGTCGGCCGTGTGAGCGTAATCCACAAAGACCCCGAACGGCTGCCCGCATTCGATCCGCTCCAGCCGACCGGGCACACGGTCCAAGGCTTCCAGCCCGCGGACTACGGCAACCAGTTCAATCCCGTAGGCCAGCCCCACCGCCGCGGCCATCAGGCTGTTGTACACGTGGTGCTTGCCGATCATCCGCGTGCGCACCGGAATGTGCTCGCACCCGGCGCTGAGCAAGAACATCTGTTCGCTGATCCCCTCTTCCATCACGGAAGCGGAAATCTCCGCCGCCGAACGCAGGCCCACCGTCAGGGCCGGTGTTGCCAGTCTCTCCACGGTCGCTCGACAGAAGGCATCGTCGGCATTGAGGACGGCAAAACCCTCCGGCGTCAGGTGCTCAAAAATCCGACACTTCGCACGCCAATACGCGGCCAGGGAACCGTGGTAGTCAAGATGATCCTCGCGCACGTTGGTCAGGCACGCGGCGTCCAGCTGGATCCCGGCGATCCGCGATTGGTCCAACCCGTGGCTGGACACTTCGATCACCGCATGGGAACAGCCGTGGGAGACAGCGCGAGCCAGCCACTCTGCCAACCGGTCCGCCGGCGGTGTGGTCCACTGGGCCTCGGCAAACTCGCGGCCGTCGAAGGAACCAAGCGTGCCGGTCAAAGCCACCTGGAAACCGGCCGACCGCAGCACGCTGGCAATCAGTAAGCTGGTCGTCGTCTTGCCGTTGGTTCCCGTAACCCCGATGACCTTGATCTGCCGGCTGGGATGACCGGCCAGCGCCTGGCAGATGCAGCCAAAGGCCCGCCGGGTGTCTGGCACCCGGCAGACGGGTACGCCCAGCCGGCCGATGGGGCGCTGGACCACCAGACCGATCGCCCCGCGCCGCACCGCTTCGGCCACGTAACGGTGGCCGTCGTCAGCCGTTCCCGCGAGAGCGACGAACAGGTCGCCCGGCTGGACCTGACGAGAGTCGGCCGTACAGGAAGTGACCGCCAGGTCCCCGGCGCCGACCCACTCGGCGTCCGACAACACTTGACGTAGCTGGATCGGCTGGCGCAGCCGGCAACCTGACCGCATAGAACTGAGGCCTCCGTGCCTTCGGCCGGGGGAAGCATTCGCCTGTATGGTGCATAGGCTGACACACGGGCCCGCAGCTGCCCCTCGCCCCGGGATGCCAGGGAGCGGGTACGGACGGACCCGGCAGGTACTACCGGTCAGGAGCCGGTTCCTTCCTGCGCCCCTGACCTCAAGGCGGCCCGATTGTGCCGATTTCCTTGGCCCTGTCAAGACATGATTTCCCCCTGCCAATCCGGGATGCATCTCAAGGTTTGCGCGTTTCCGGAGCTGCGAAAAATGTCAATAACAGAAGTTCAGGAATTTGTGGTAAGCTGCACGCCTCGTGGTGAGATGGGCAAGCAGATTCCTGGAATCGGAGCAAAGCCATGGATGGCGATCCGACGCGCTTCTCGGAAGAACCTCTGAAATGAGGGCGATCAGCCACGGGTGGCTCTCCTGAAGGCTCGGCTGGAGCGGCTGATGCAGGAGGTGGCCAACGTGGAGGTCGAGTTGAGTCGGGCCGAGGGCACCATTCGGGGGTTCCGCAACCATTCGGCGATCGAGGACCGGGCTCACAGCCTGGGCATGCAGCTCACCCGCCAGATGCAGGGGGCACAGCAGGTCGGCAGCGGAGGCGGCAGCGGGGGCGGTCTTGTGGGCTGGAGCGGCTCGAGGCCCGGGCGGCCCCCGGCCTGGTTGCCACGGCCACCGACGAGGTGGGCCGCGTGACGCTCTTTGAATGTGACTCGATGGGCCGGCGCACCAAAATGACCCGTCATCCCGGGGTCGTCATCCCGGGGTCAGATCTAGTTTTTCTTTTTCCCCGGGGGAAAGGGGGACGCGATCACGCACACGGTCGACGGCCACACGCTGGCCGATCGCGCTGTGC
>DQVB01000654.1 GCA_015661985.1 Planctomycetota bacterium
CAGGCAGCACGCAGCAGGGAGCACGCAGCAGGGAGCAGGCAGCAGGGGGCAGGGAGCAGGCAGCAGGGAGCGGGGAGCAGGGAGCAGGGAGCAGGGAGTGAGGAACGCGGACGGCCTCCTTGACACACCAGGGGGAAGAGATGTTCTGATCAGACCGTATGCATGAAATAGGAGCGAGCCATGTCGATCAAGGTGGCCTGTCCGTCCTGCGGGAAGGTCTTGCAGGCTCCTGATTCAGCGGTGGGCAAACGGGCAAAGTGCCCGGGCTGTGGCCAGGTGATGCTCGTTCCCCAGTCGACTCCCGAGGGCGGAGTGGGCGGGGGCGGTCTTGCCACTTCCATGCCGGCGCCCGCCGGTGACCGTGCCGGCGCGTTGGCAGACGGCGGCCTGAGCCGGGCGCCTTCGCCAGCCGGTATCCGTGTGGCCTGTCCGGCGTGCGGAAAGGTCCTCGAAGCCCCCGCGTCAGCTGCGGGCAAACGGGCCAAGTGCCCGAAGTGCGGCCAGGTAATGCTTGTCCCCGAGCCGGTGCAGCAGGTTGAGGAAGTGGGCGGGCAGCCGGCCCCGCCCCCTCCGGGTACGGCGCCGGCGCCCGATCTGAGCGATCTTTTGGACGAGGAGTATCCGATCGCGGCAGGGCAGGAAGCTGCAAGTCAACCATCACCAGAACCGGAAGATCGACGGCCGTGCCCCATGTGCGGCGAGTTGATCCTGAGGACGGCCATCAAGTGCCGTTATTGCGGTGAGGTCTTTGACGAATCGCTGCGCAAGGCGGAATTCGTGGCCGGACGCAGCGCCGTGGATCGGGAGGAGATTCGCAAGTTCCGCCGCGAAATGCACGGGCTGGGCGGCTTCTGGATCTTCATCGGCGCGCTGGTCGGCGTGGCCGGACTGGTGGTGGCCGGGGCGGGCAACGTACCGGCCGAGGCAGAAGCGATTGTGGGCACCCTGATACTGCTCGGATTGGCGTGGATCGCGCTGGGCGTGTTTACCTGCGTGAAACACATGTGGGCCGTCTACATCGGTCTGGGCCTCTCCTACGTTTCGCTCCTGGGCAACACGGCACAACTGTTGACGGGCGCCAGAACATCGATCTGCTCGATCTTGATCCTGATATCGGTGATTGTCCAGGCGCATCGGTGTATCAGTGCGGCGGGGCGCATGCGACGCGCAGGGATACCGTTGACGACCAGAGTCTGACGGGAAGAAGCGACAGTGTCTGCCATTGTCACATGCACGTGTGGCGCGACGATCGGGTTGCCGGAGGAGACGGAAAACCGGCGGTTCCGCTGTCCGCGGTGCAAGGTGGGCATTGCCTTGGCCGCGGACGGCCAGGTGCTGCGGGCCGTGGGGCTTTCGGCCGATGCGGCGGGGAGGATGTGCGCCATCTGCCAGACGCGGCTGGCCGGACAGGAAGCGGTAGTCAAGTGCCCGAAATGCGACCAGTTCTACCACCAGGAATGCTGGGCCGAAGTGGGCGGCTGCGGCACGTACGGATGCGAAAACGCCCCTTCGCCGGACAAAGAAACAGCTGTTCAGCAGCCCCTGGCGGCCTGGGGCGACACGAAAACGTGCCCGGCATGCGGCGAGACGATCAAGGCGATCGCCCTGCGCTGCCGTTACTGCGGGACCAACTTCGACACCGTCGACCCGCTGACCGTAGCCGACTTGAGAGTCAAGGCGATGAAGGGAGAAGAGGCCCGGGGTTTGCGCAAGACGGTGGTTACGCTCTTCGTGTTGAGCGTGCTGGGCTGCCTGGCGCCGATCGTGGCCATTGCGGGCACGGTGATACTGTTGCCCAAGCGACGACTGCTGGCCAAGCAGGGGCCGGTCTTCGTCGTCCTGGCGTATTCAGCCATCGGGCTTTCCGTGGTATATTCGATCTTGATGGCGCTGTTCCTTTTCTTTTCAGGCTAGAGGGGAGTGCAGGACGGTTGAGCGAGGCGGAACGGGTAGTTCGGGCGGCCACGGAGCGCGAGGCGGGGGTGCACTGCCCGCATTGCGACGCGACGATCATCGTCGGCCAGACGCTGGTGGATTGCCCTTCGTGCGGTGCGGTCCACCATGCCGCGTGCTGGGGCGAGCACGGCGGCTGCGGCACGTACCAGTGTGCCCCGGCCCGGCGTCAGCTGGAGCCGAACGTCCAGCCGGCGATCCGGATCACCGCGGCCGACGTGGATCGGGCCGTGCCCCTGCCCAAGCCTCAATCGCATTCCACCCCGCCGCCCATCCTTCCGCCGGCGCGGCAGCCGGAGCCTGCCGAGAGGAACGGCCTGGCCGTGGCCGCCTTCGTCGTGGCCTTGGCCGGCATCGTGCTGTTCGGGCCCGTGACGGGGCTGGTGGCCATCGTGTTGGGGGCTTTGGCCTTGGGGGCCATCCATCAGAAGGGTCAACGGGGGATGGCCTTGGCGGTGGCGGCCGTGCTGTTGGGTGTGGTCGACGTGGCCGGGTGGGTGGTGGCCTTGGCGTTTCTGTTGGGCCGGGGTGGTCCGCGGCTGGCCGAGGTCGATTTCGAGCCCGACCCGAGTGTGCTGGAGAACCTTTCGCCGGAAATCAGCCGGGCCATGCGCGCCAACGTGTTGATCGAAACCCGCCACGGCTGGAGAAGGCTGGGCGCCAGGGGGATCGGATCGGGCGTGATCGTCCGCATCGGTGACCGTACGGCCACCATCGTCACCAACCGCCACGTGGTGGATCCGGGTTTTACCGACGGCCAAGAGGGATCGGACGAGCTGCCCGAGCCGGGGTTCGTGGGGGTGAAGGTGATCGGCCAGCCGGTGATGCCGGGTACGGTCGTGTGGGTGGCCCCTCACGGCATCGACTTGGCCGTGCTTCACGCCCCCATCGATACGGATGAAGCGAAGGCTGCCGTCTGGCAGCGCCACCCGAAGTTGGCGCCCGGCGATACGGTCTTTTCCATCGGCAATCCGCAAGGCTTGGGATGGACGCATACGCGGGGCACGATTTCCCAGATCCGCGTCCGGCGGCGTGGCGGCCGTGCCATGTCGGTGATCCAGACCGACACGCCCATCAATCCGGGCAATAGCGGCGGGGGGTTGTACGACGAGGAGGGGAGGCTGGTGGGCATCAACACGTGGACGAACGACAAGCGTTTCAGCGAGGGGCTGAGCTTCGCCTTGGCTTTCCAGTCGCTGTTGCAGTTGAACCCGCCGTTTCCGGCCGAGCCGGCCGGGGACGACGAGCCAGCTGATCGGTAGGCCGTTTGCCATGAGTTCCGTTCGACTCCGCCGATTACAGTCCGACTACGAAAGGCTGTTGGCTTTCGTGCGCCGCCAGCCGCGGTTGCGCCTGATCCAGACCGAAGGGCAGCCGCCGGAGAAGTACCAGCTGGAGTTCCACGTGCGCGGCTTGCGTCAAGTGGACGACGAGCTCAGGGTCGTCGATCGCCATATCGTGGAGATCGCCTTGCCCCGGAACTATCCCCGCACACCCCCCCAATGCCGCATGCTCACGCCGGTGTTCCACCCGAACATCGCGCCCCATGCCATCTGTATCGGCGACCATTGGAGCGCGGGCGAACCGTTGTGGGCCATGGTGGCACGGATAGGCGAGATGATCGCTTTGCAGAGCTACAATGTGAAAAGCCCGCTCAATGGCGAAGCAGCTCGCTGGGTGGAAGAAAACGAACAGCGCCTGCCACTGGACCGGGCCGCCATCTACGTGGAAGAGCCCGAAACGCCGCAGCCGGCGGCCGTGGAGACGGTCCCCGTGGCAACGATCATCGACGCGCCTGCGGCCGGCGAGCGCGGTTCGG
>DQVB01000605.1 GCA_015661985.1 Planctomycetota bacterium
CCTGAAGCCACTCCGGCTGGCCCTGGAATGGACGGCTGGCCCAACGCGTCTGCGGGTCGCCGTCCAATGCATAGGCGGGCGGATACGGCGGGGAATGAATCGACGAGGCGGTAATCCAATCCACCGGTCTGGTCGACTCGCTTCGACCAGCCGCCCACCCCCAGGACGCGACAGCCGTGCCCATGGCGAGCAATGTGCCAAAGATGTGTCGCAGCGACATCGCCACTCCCTTCTGCATCTGCTCGGAAAGAATCAGGCTCCCATCCCGGACCCTCCTTACCATATCAACTGGCCCGGCGCGCTGCAAACCGAAGCCGCTTTGGTGCCCGTGGAAGGGGCCCCACGCGGGGAGAGGGACCGCCGAAACACAATCGCACCTGTGACCATTCGGCGGGCAGGGCAGAAGGCGCCCCGCCGCACGAGGACGCCAGGGACGAGGGGCAAAGCGTTCGAGCGTCGCCCGCCCGCGCGTGGCACGCCTCTGGCTGCGTCGGCAACGTTACGGAGGTAGCGATGAGCGCGGGGCCCTTGTCTTCCGCGTAGAGGCACCGGGCGGGGCCACGTAGCCGTATTGGCTGAAATCGATCAGGTAGACGCGCAGACGTCCCGCAGACCCCTCCTGGAGATCGCGCACAGCCTCTTTCGTCACAGCCGTGCCGGCCAGATGCAACGTCTGAAGGTGTGACAGCGAGGCCAAGTGTTTCAGGCCCCGGTCGGTCACTCGGGTGTGTGCCAGATGGAGCAACTTGAGGCTCTTCAGGCCCGCCAACTCCCGGAGCCCCTCGTCGGTCACTTCCGATCCCTGGAGGAAAAGCCACTCGAGCCGGCTGCAGCCTTTCAGGTGACTCAGGCCTCGGTCCGTCACTCGGACGCCCGTCAGATCGAGTGCCACCAGCCGGCCGGCGCTGTCTTGTTCCGAGCGTCCCACCGCGGCCAGCGCTTCACGCACGTCGCGGCCCTGCAGTTCAGTGAACAGGTGCACTACGCCCGACAGCGAGCAGCGGGTCTGTTCCAGGTGGAGGATCGACAATTGGGTCATGTTGCGGAGCTGTTCCAGCCCTGAATCCGTCACGCCCGTACCGCGCAGCGACAACGCCCGTACCGCGCGGAGGCGCCGCAGATGCACCAGGCCCGCGTCGGTGAGCCGGGGGCAGTGGGACAGGTCCAGTTCCCGGAGTCGCCGCAGGGTGCTCAAGGGCTCCAGTCCCGCATCGGTGATCCTCCCGCAACGGCTGATACGGAGCCATTCCAGCCTCCTGAGGCCACGTAGGTGTTGCATGCCCGTGTCGGACTGACCGGTCCCGTCCAAGAAGAGCAGATCCAAGCGCGTGAGCTTACCGACGTGGGCCAAACCGGCGTCTGTGATCTGCGGCCCGGTCAGCCACAGTTTCTCCAGCTGATCGAGCCCCGCCAGATGCGCCAGGCCGGCGTCGGTCACCCGAGTGCCATTCAGGTACAGTTGGCGCAACCAGCGCATGTTCCGCAAGTGCCACAGGCCTCGGTCCCCGACCTGGGTGCCGCTCAGCCAGAGTCGCTCCAAATGGGCGAAGCGGGCCAACTCGCCCAAACCGGCATCGGTCACACGGGTGCCGTTGAGCGAAAGCCATCGCAATCCCGGAAGGTCTTCCAGGATCGCCATCTCCCTATCGGTCACCTCATCGACCAGGATTGGCTGGCGCGATTCCCGATCTCCCCGCCGGAACAGGGCAAAGTTGACATAGAAGACCCGGTGCAGAAGATCGGGTCCCACCAGCTTGTACAGCCACGCTGGGGCGGGCCGCCTTTCCGCCCTCTCCAGCCGCTCCCCGCCGCCGTCACGCCGGTATTGATAATCGTAGTAGGCCACGCCGCCCAGCGAGCGGATGCGGGCCATGGCGTCGCGCTGGCGTGCCGCCTGACGGCTCCGTCGCACCACCCACCCGGCGCCGCTGCCCAGGGCGAAGAAAAGGGCAACCAGAATCCCTAGCAGGCACCCGCTGCGCCACAGCCGGCGCCTGGCGGAACAGAGATTCGCCTTCCTTCGGGCCAACGTCAAACCTCGCTTGCACCACACATGCCCTGCCCGTCGCGATTCAGCCGGGCCGCCATGCCCTTCGTCCTTGTCGAAAAGGAAAGGCCCGGCAGACCCGCAACGGATACCATCTCCGCATTCTACCTTGTCCACCATGCGCCGGGAGCCACCCGCTGCGTGGTGGTCTGTGCCCTCCGAGTCTCACCGCGTCAGGATGCGAGGCGGTGCGCCCGTTCTGGCGCGTCGCTCTTGCCGGGCGCAATTCGGTCCGCGAGGTCAAGCGGTTGCCGTCCGTGATACGAACGACACCCGGCTGTGACCCACTTTGGCGTCGACAGCTGCGGTTGTCGGGTGTATGGTGGGGAACGGGTTGGGTAGCGATACAGCATGTCCGGCCAGCGAAGGGAATGGGAGAGCCGAGTGGCAGGTGGGCGAAGCAATACGGACCGTAGCACAGCGCGCCCGGTGTGGCGGCGGCCGTGGGCGGGGCCAGTGGCCATGGGCCTGGTAGGCGCTGTGTTGGCACTGGCCACAGCCGCTCCGGAGACAGGCGGCCCCGGGGTGACGTGCGACGAACTGTACCACGTCTTGGTGGCCAAGCGACTCGTTCGCGCCGCGCGGAGCCAAGGCTGGTCCTTCTTTGCCCCCCAGAACATCCGGCGGAACTTTCCCTGGCGCGCCGACGGGCCGCCCTTCCATCCGCCTTTGGGGCATTGGGTTCTGGGAGTGACCCACCATCTGATGGACCCCGCCCCGGACGACGATCGGGTGGTGTCCATCACCGCGGCACGGTTGGCCGGAGGACTCGTCTTGGGGCTGACCGCGATGGTTGCGGGCTTGGCCACCTGGCGGATGGAAGGCCCCGGGGCCGGGACCGTGGCGGCCGCCGCCGTGATCCTGGTGCCTCGTATGTTCGCTCACGCGCGCCTGGCCACCTTGGATGCCTTCACGGCGCTGGTCTTCACCGCGGCGCTGTGGGCGGTGGTGTGGGCCGAAAGGCGGGACGCAAAATGGTGGCGCCTATCGGTGGCTGGAGCGATCTGGGGCCTGGCCCTGGCCACCCGGTTCCATGGTTTGCTGCTCCTGCCGCCCGTGGTGGCATGGCTCGTGTGGCGACGGCGATGGCGAGCCTTGCCTGCGCTCGGGATTTGGGCACTCAGCGGCCTGGTGGTACTGGCCCTCAGCTGGCCGTGGCTTTGGCTGCAGCCGCTGGCCCATCTGAGGATCTATCTGACCACGGCAACCGCGCGGCCGTCGGTAGCGGTGTTCTACGCGGGGCAAGTATGGCCTGATCGCCAGGTGCCGTGGCACTATCCCTGGGTCATGCTGGCCGTAACACTCCCTCTCGGGCTCTTGCTGCTCGGGGTGGCCGGCCTGTGGGCCCACAGGCCCTGGCGGCGGGCCGACGCCGGCTTCCTGCTGGCCGCGGGCACACTGGTTTTCGTCCTGGGCGTGTTCTCATGGCCAGGCACGCCGGTCTACGATGGCGTGCGGCTTTTCTTGATGGCCTTCCCGCTCTGGGCCGTGGCCGCCGGTGTCGGGGCGAAATGGGCTGTGGAACAGCACCTTTGGCGCAGCTTGAGCCGCGCGCGGAGGTGGTGGATCTTGGGGGTAGTTTTGGCCCTCCAGGCTACGGGAATGGTGGTGTATTGGCGGTGCCCGCTGAGCCACTACAGTCTGGCCGTGGGCGGACTGGCCGGAGCAGAGCGTTTGGGCTTCGAGGTAAGCTACTGGGGGGAAGCGGTGGACGAACGGTTTTTGGCCGAGGTAGGACATAGGGCGCCGGGCCAGGTCGTCGTTTTCGCGCCGAACCTGGCTCCCTTCCAGGCTCCGGGCGTCCTGTTGGGGTCGGCCGCCCTGGCCCAGGCTCAGGTCGAGCTGGTCGGGTGGAACCCGAACGTCGGTCTGCCACCTGGCTGCCGCTTCGGAATTCTCTACCACCGGAGGGCTAGCCTGGGCGCTGTGCCGCCCGCGTGGCTCCAGCAACGGGCCGCCGCCGAGCATCGAAACCAGGGGGTATGGCTGGCGCGGTTGCTCGAAATCCCCGGCTCGCTGCCCGAACGACCGCCACCTTGAGCCTCAGTGCTCCAAGAGACCCGCAGGGCACGCATGACGTCTTGCCGCCCAACGGACCTGGAGTCGGTGCCGGCCGCCTTCACGATGGACCGGCGGGCGGGCGACCGCAGCCGGCTTGCTGCTTCCCCCGCCCGTGTCCGGCTTTGCGCTTTACAAACAAAGGCGAGGCGGGTTATGTTCACCGCTCAGTCCGCGTAACTCAGACAGGAGGGGAGGATGAAAGGAAACGTCCTGCTTCTGCGTTGGATCATCGTGGCCGCCGTGGGCGGGTTCGTGCACGAAGCCTCCGCCGCCGATTTTCGCGTTGACAATCAGGTTTTCACTGTAGACCAGCAAGAGCCGCTGGTTCGCAGTACGACGGTCTTCGGCTCCGCTGCGGTGTACGATTTCCTGGCGGATCCCGCCGAGGTGACGATGTTCGATCCGCGTGGCGGCCGCATTGTGCTTTTGGATCTGAGCGGCAGGGTGAAAACGGAACTGACCACGGCGCAGGTGGAGGCTTTTGTGGAGCGGCTGCGCCAACGGGCCGCGGCGCAGCCCAGGCCGCTGCTTCGCTTTCTGGCAAACCCGGAGTTTGAAGCGTCGTATGACGAGCAGACGGGGCGAGTCGAGCTGACCAGCCCTTGGCTGACCTACCGGGTCGAGACGGTCGCTGCCGTCAGTGAAGAGGTGAGCCGTCGGTACCGCGAGTTCTCCGACTGGCATGCGCAGCTGAACGCCTTGGTCCATCCCGGGGCCCACCCCCCTTTCGCCCGTCTGAAGCTGAACGAGATTCTTGCCCAGCACGGACGGATCCCTCGCCGCGTGGAATTGGAGATTCGCACGGCGCAGGGCCCATCGGCCCGGCGGATCCGGCTCCGCAGCGTGCACCGGTTTGCGGGCCAGCTGGCCGAATCGGACCGGGACCGCGTGGCCCAGGTCGAACAGTTCCTGATCATGTTCCCTCCGGTCCACTTTTCCGACTATCAGCGTCGACTGAAGCGGTAAGGCAATGGCGGCCGTTCGGAGTGGGCCGGCTCCGCATCCTTCGACCGCGGGGCATCGGGATCTGCGGTGTCTGCCAAACGCGGAGGGGCCCAGACGGGGCCGGACCTGCAGGCGCTGGACTGCAGGCGCTGGACTGCCCGCCCCGGCCGGACTATGATAGCTTTTGGCCCGCCGGGCGGCGCAGCCGGCCCGGCTCGCTGGCCGTCGGTAGCGGCCCGCTCATGTGATCGGTGTACCGGGTTGAGGAGCGATGCGGATGCAGCGAGTGGTTTGTTTGTTGACGATTGCCGGATCGATGGCCCTCTGGACTGCCGATTCCCCAGGAGCCGAGCTGACCGTTGAACGAGACGGGCAGACTGTCGTGGTCAAGGTGGACGGCCAATTGTTCACTCGCTATATCCCCGACTTCAACGGCACCCCGATCCTATGGCCGGTCATCGGCCCGACGGGTACGCCGGTGACGCGGGCCTACCCTATGGGCCGAGGGAAAGGGGAACGCGAAGATCACCCGCACCACCGCTCCGTGTGGTTTACCCACGGCGACGTGAACGGGTACAGCTTTTGGCACCGAGAAACGATCAAACATCGGCGCTACGTGACGGTCTCGGGGGGCCGCGAGGCGGTCATCGTGACGGAGAACGATTGGCTGACTCCGGAAGGGCAACGGGTGTGCGAGGACCAGCGGAGGCTGGTCTTCGGGGCGGACGGCCAGCGGCGTTGGATCGACTACGACGTGACGATCAAAGCCGGCGACGGGCCGGTGGTATTCGGCGACACCAAGGAAGGTACCATGGCGGTGCGTGTGGCGGCCACGATCAAAGTGGACGCCGGGCTGGGCGGCGAGATCGTCAACAGTGAGGGGCTGCGGGATCGTGACGCCTGGGGAAAGCGGGCTGCCTGGGTCGACTATCACGGCCCCGTGGACGGACAGACC
>DQVB01000597.1 GCA_015661985.1 Planctomycetota bacterium
AGCTGCAGGGCGGCAGCCTCGCGGGGAACGGGACGGGGCCGCCCCGCCTGGGAGAGGCGGAGCTGCAGGGCAGCAGCCTCGCGGGGAACGGGACGGGGCCACTCCGCCTCGGAGAGGCGGAGCTACAGGGCAGCAGACTCGCGGGGGGAGCGGATTTGGGAAGCAGGTGATATCACAGGGTTGGACTTCGGCGTTAGGAAGGAGGCTTTGCCATGTGGCGGCTGGGGTGTATCGTTCTGGTGATCGGCTGGGGTTTGGGCAGTGAACTTGTCGGGAAAGCATGGGCAACCAACGGGGCGCTCGACCAGGAGGAGGCTGCGGTCGAGTCGCCGGAGGCGACGCCGACAGAGGGGCGTGACGAGGCCGCGGTCTTCGCCGAGCTCTGGTGGCTGACAGACTACGCTGCAGCCACCGAGCGGGCGCGTCGGGAGGCGAAGAGGTTGTTCATCTACTTCCAGCGACCGGGCAATGGCACGTGCCGGGAATTCGAAGAGTATTCCCTTTCCGACCGAGCCGTGATGGAGTCGCTGCGGTCTTTTGTGCGGCTGAAGGTGCCGATCGACGTAAAAATCGAGCGAGAGGGTTCCCGAGTGAAGCTCTTGGGCCAATCCGCCTATCGAGAGATGTTGGGAAGGCCTGGGGTGGCCATCGTGGACTGGGCTAGCCAGGGCCAGGCTTTTTACGGAAAAGTGGTCAGCACGTTTCCCTTCCTCGGACAAGAGCCGTACGGACCGGAGGAGGTGCTGGCCATGCTGCAGTTGCCTCCGGCGACGCTGACCCAGCGGACGCTGATCTACGCGGTGCGAACTCATCCGGACCGGCCGGCCAGTACCGACGGGAAGCTGGATCCGTATCTGTGCCAGGAAGCGGAGCTGCATGCCACCTACCAGGCCCGCATCCGCTTGCAGGGCCACCACAACTGGGAGCGGCGGTTTCACCGGATCAATCGGACGCTGCCCCGGGGTCTGGTGGCCTGTGAGGTGTGCGCTGAAAGCTGGCCTGGTCAGAACCTGGTCGAGGCGGCCATTGAATGCGTGCGCTGCTGGCGACTGTCCTCCGGGCATTGGAGCGCGGTGCGCGAGAAGCACGCCGTGTACGGCTATGATATGAAACGGGGCCGAAATGGCGTCTGGTATGCGACGGGCATTTTCGGACGGCGGTGGTGAGGCCCCCCGGGGCCGCGACCAACTGCGGGCCGCAGAACAAGGTGAGCGACTTTCGTGGGACAAGCATCCCCGCTTGTCCCCTTTGTCCAAATGCAACCACCCAGGGTGCCTCGACAGACGTATCCTCATTCTCCGATGAAGCGAGAACGCTTATTGTTTGTGGTCCGGGCAAGCGAGGACGCTTGCCCTACCACTTCTTCCTCACCCGAAGCCTCGTGTGGGCGTGGCGGGGCGATCTAGATTTGGCCGTAATCTGCCCAGTTTCTCTACTTTGACGAGTCCACAGAATCCGCATTGTTTGCTCAAGCGGAACGATCGTACGGGTCGAAGTTAGGGGAGGCTCAGCTTGGCTGCGCGGGGGCCGTATGCGGGCCGGCCGAACTTTCGGGGGTGGCTCGCCTCGGTGCGGTCGGTCCTCCGGGCCGAGCGGGTTTTGTTTGTCCCTGGTGCCCTTTGAAGGTTCGAGAGTACTTCTGCCGGATCAGGCCATGGCGAGCGGTTCGAGCATGCCCGCCGCCCGGCAAGGGTGGGGCCCAATGCGGGCGGTCGGCCAATGGGTAGGCGAGGTAGGCCAGCGGATCGTGGACTGGATCTGCGGGCTGGGCGGCATCGCTTTGTTCAGCTTCTGGACGGTCGTCTGGCTCCTCACTCGCCGACCTCGCAGAGGGACCATCCTGAGCAACTTCTACCAGATCGGCGTGTTGAGCTTGCCGGTGGTGGCTTTGACCGGCACGTTTATCGGCATGGTCCTGGCCGTGCAAAGCTACAACCAGTTTCGTATGCTGGGGTTGGAGACACGGCTGGGGGCGGTGATCAACATGGCGCTGGTGCGGGAATTGGGCCCTGTGTTGGCCGCCACCATGTTGGCCGGCCGCGTCGGCAGCTCGATGGCCGCCGAGTTGGGTACGATGCGCGTGACCGAGCAGATCGACGCGTTGGCCAGTATGGGGGTCAACCCGATCCACTACCTGGTGGTGCCCCGGTTCCTGGGATGCTTGGTACTGATCCCCATGCTGACCATCATGGCGGACTTCATGGGCCTCGTGGGAGGCTATTTCTACAGCGTGCTGCTTTTGGACATCGATCGTTATTACTACTTGGAGTATTCAGCCCGCTTCGTCGGCTGGTTCGACATGTTGTCCGGCGTATTCAAGACGTTTTTCTTCGGCGCTGCGATCGCCCTGATCGGGTGCCATCGCGGATTCAACTGCGATCCGGGCGCCGAAGGGGTTGGCCGGGCGGCGACGGCGGCCTTTGTGCATTCCTTTGTGACGATCCTGCTTCTGGACTTGATGTTGAATATCGGCCTGGAGGGTTTCTACCGGCTGCTGTGGCCTGAGGGGCCGCGGATCTTTTGAGATGGACGTTTCCGGCGGACACGGCGAAAGCAAAGAGGAAGCGCTGCTGAGGGCCGATGGGTTGTGGGTCCGTTTCGGCCGGCAGGTGGTGTTGCGCGACATCAGCTTTGCCGTCGCCCGGGGGCAGACGCTGGCCGTGATCGGCGAAAGCGGCTGCGGCAAGACGGTACTGCTGAAGACGCTGGTGGGGCTGATCAACCCGTGGCGAGGGGCAGTCTATTTTGACGGGAAGAACCTGAGCTCCTTGGATGAGAAACAGCTGGCCCTGCAGCGGATGCGATTCGGTTTCGTCTTCCAAAGCGCAGCCCTTTTCGACAGCCTCACGGTGGGCCAGAACGTGGCTTTCCCGTTGGAGCAGCACACCCGGAAGTCGGACGAGGAGATCCAGCGGATCGTCGTCTCGCGACTGGCCGAAGTGGGCCTGTCCGAAGACGTGATCCTGAAGCGTCCGGCCGAGCTGTCCGGGGGAATGCGCAAGCGAGTTGGACTGGCCCGAGCCTTGGCCCTGGAACCCGAAGTGGTCCTCTACGACGAACCGACCACCGGGTTGGATCCCATCATGAGCGACGTCATCGCCGAATTGATCCTCAGGGCCCGGCAGCGCCATCCGGTCACCAGCATTGTGGTGACCCACGACTTGCGAGCGGCCCGCAAAGTGGCTGACCGGGTGATCATGCTTTATCCGCTAACCCGGCTGGGTGCGGACGAACCGCAGATCGTCTACGCAGGGCCGCCCGAGGCAATGGAATCGGCCGCCGATCCACGGGTCAGCCAGTTTGCGCGGGGCGAGGCCAGAGACCGGCTGGTCGAAACCGGCCTCTCGGGGGGTGTGTGATGGACGAGCGGATGATCCAGTTCCGCATCGGCGTGATGGTGCTGGCCACCGTCGTCATTGCGGCCATTCTCCTGGTGGTCTTTGGCGAGGGGCCCGAGCTGTTCCGGCCCACCTACAGGGTGACCATCCGCGCCCCGGAGGCCGCCGGAGTGACGATCGGGACTCCGGTGCGGCGGCGTGGTATTCTCATCGGACGGATCAGCGATGTGCGCTTCGATGAAGCCGGCCGGGAAGTGGTCCTCACGGCCCGGATCTACTCGCAGTTCACCATCCGCCAGAACGAACAGTGCGTCATTACCGCTGGGTTGTTAGGCGAACCGGAGGTGGATTTCGGTCCGCCGGCCGAAGGCCCCTTGGCTGAAGCCACCGTCCCGCCCGGAGCTTCCCTCACGGCAACGGTGCGCCGGGGCCCGGTGGAAGTGATCACCAACCTGGAACAACGCCTGGCCACCGCCGCCGACTCGGTGAGGACAACCAGCAAACGGGTGGAAGCGGCAGCGGAGCAGATCACCAACCTGCTGAAGGTGAACGAAGAGACCATCACCAGCATGCTGCAAAAGGCCGACCGGAACATGGAGATTCTGGGGCAAGCGGTGGGGAACCTCAACGAACTGATTGCCGATGAAGAAGTACGCCAGCGGATCCGGGAGGGCTTGGCCCAGCTCCCGGATCTGGTTCAGCAGGCCAGCGATACACTGAAATCGGTCGATACCACCTTCGCGGAATTGAACCAACAGATGCCCAGGCTGCGACGCTTCGTGGATGCTTTGGAGGAGCAAGGTCCGGAGATCGTCCAGGATGTGGCCCAGGCGGCTGAACACGCCAAGGGCGTCACCCGCCGCTTGGAGGAAGAGCTGGAGGTGCTGGGCCAGGCCCTGAGGAGTGAACAGGGATCGCTGGGTCAACTGCTCCACAACCCGGATCTGTACCAGAACCTCAACCGGGCGGCCATGAACATCGAGGAGTTGACGCGCCAGCTGCGACCGATCGCCAGCGACCTGCGAGTGTTCAGCGACAAGATCGCCCGCCATCCAGAGCTTCTCGGCGTACGGGGTGCCTTGCAGCGCAACCCCGGGGTCAAGGGGCTGCCCCATTTGTACCCAAGCGACCAAGCCTCGCGATGGGCCGCCCCGCCACGCCGACGCTGAGCGACACGGCCGCCCCACCGCTCGCTGCCGGCCTCGGGAGCATCCGGCTCTGCTGGCCGGCACCTCGTCGCCGCTGACCGGGCCTCGGATCAAGGGTCCGGCGCCGTGTGGAGATCTTCGTGGGTGGCCAGCTTCCACGTGCTGCCGCCGTCGGGGGACAGCAAAAGCGCCCGGCGGTCGCCCCGGTGGTCGTTGCGGTAGAACCAGTGGGTGGACCAATAGTCGTAGGACAGAAAGAGCCGACCGCGGCGATCGACGGTCAACCGGTGGTAGTAGACGCTGTATTCAGAAAAGGGCGGCACGATCAGCAGTCGGGGCGCCTCCCACGGCTGGCCCGGCGGCTTGCGCTGGTAGGCCAGCGTGCCGTGCACGCTGTGCGGGAAAGGAGCCACGCCGCTCCGCCACATGCGGAAGGCCGCGTGCAAGGTGCCATCGGGGCCGCAGACCAGACCGATGTACGTCTGGCGGGCGCCGGCGGAGACCGGCTCCGCTTCGGTCCAGCCGCTTTGGGTGTCATTCGGTCTGCGCGAACGTACGTAGGGAAACGGTTGGCCGTGGGTGCCGGCCAGCACATGCAGGTAGCCTTCGGCGTCCATAGTGATGCTGGGCGTGTTGTGGATATCGTTGGGCGGGGGGCCATAGGCTACCAGCACCGGCTCGCTCAGCTTTTTCGCCCTGCGATCATAGGTGGCCACATAGGTCGGCACGCCGGGGGCGTCGTCATCCGGGTCTGTAGCTTCTCCCCATACCACATGGACCTTGTCGCCGCGCGACACGATCGTGGAAGGGATCCCTGAATGGAGGGCCAGTCCGATAGCTCGGCGGGAGATGAGCACCGGATCGCCGACAACCATTCGCCGCCCGCGCTTTTCCGGCAAGAACAGCTCCAGGTCATGGATCCTTCGCCACCGCAATCGCGGGTCTGCAGCCGTGCGGGTGTAGCGAACCACCGGCGGTGGCCCGTCCGAGACGTTGTGTCCTGAGAATTGCTCGATGTCAAAGCTTCGCGGCTCGTCTTCGCGGCCAGGTATCACAGCAGCCGAAAAGGTCCGGCCGCCGTCGGTCGAACGCAACACGACGGCGGTTCGCCCCGTGGTGCCCAGCAGGTACAGGTCGTTGTGGCGGTCGAAGGCGATCTTGGTGGACGCCACGCCGTAGCTGCGCCCGGCCAGGTCGGGCGGATCGGTCACCGCCGAGGACAGCGGGACCAAAACCCAGCGGCCATCGCGCAGGGTTTGGATCCCTGAGCGAACTCGCACAAACGGGCGGTTCTCCAGATCAAAGTAGACCTGGCTTTCGGTCGGATAGTCCGGCAGGTAGCCGAACTGTTCGTTCTCGTGCTGGTACGGTTTGAGCACAATGGGCATGGTCAAGGGTCGGGCCGCAGGGGCCTGCCCGGTTCGAATCTCCAAGGACGCATAAGTGGACAGTTGGGGATCTTCAGACGGCCTGGCTCGCAGGTGACACAAATGTCTTTTCCCCCCTTGGGGCACGGTGTAATTCACGACAACTTCGACCGACTTTCGAGGCGGCACTTGGGCCTGCCCCGGGCGCACACGGGCGGGGAACCGTTCGCGGGGGAATTCCAGCTGAAGGTCGATCGTCTTCTTCGTTGCGCCGTTGTTGTAAAGCTGGAAGGTGACCCGGCCTTCCGAACCGGCCGGGCCGTAGACGATCCGCCGGTAGGGCGTCACGAGCCACCGGTACTCCAAAAAGGGGAACCATGCGTTGGGGTCCGGCGCCCAGCAGCAGAGGTCGGGATAGGGCTCGCCTGGTTCCCAGCGGGTCAGGCCGTCGATATGCACCACGGCCTGGGCGGCGGGCAGATGGAGGCGCCAGGGGACCGCCTGGCGATGCTCACCTGCGGGGAACGTGATTCGTGCCCGTCGGTCTGAACCGACCCGGAGCGTCCCGATCCCCTGGCCCTGCGCGTCGTACACGGTCAATTCCTCCACACCGCGCGGGAGGCCTTCCACGTCGATCGTCAGCGCTGCGGGACGGGGCAGGAAGCAGATGTCGGCCGGGCATGACGGATTGAGCAGCTCGATCGGCTCCTGGTGCGGTTCATCCTTGTGTCCCCGGGCGGTTTCGATCACGTACTTGGGGCAATTGGTCCGGAACCCCCAGGCGATCTCCTGGCCGTAGCGGTCTTGGGAAATGGTAACATTCAGCCCGTAAAGGCCGGGCCGTGCGACATGGGCTGTCAAGCGCACCCGCCCAGGAGGCCCCCAGCCGCTGCCGCGAGGCTGGCCGTCGTCGGGAATGGCCGCTTCAGCCAGCACCCGGCGGTCCGGCCCGAAGAGAATGGCCCGAAGCTCCGTGTGCCGACCCCGCTGGTTTCGGTCCCGCTTCTCCACCTCCACGACCAACTGGCCCGGTGAGGCCAAGAAATACACACCGCCGGCCCCGCCCATCCGCAACGGGATCTCGGTGCCGGGTCCGTCCGCGGCGCCCGCCGTTCGGGGAGATTCGGCCGCCGCGATGCAATCGGCAGGGGACGAGGCCACCGCCACCCACGCGACCAGCCCGCCAAGCCGAAGAAGGTGTCGTCGCAGCTGATTCATTCTGCTTCTCCTGGAAGGAGCATCTTTTTGCGCCGGACTTGTTTGGGCAGATCGACCCACTGGGGCGGACCGACCAGCCCGATCCGATCCGGATCGATGGGCTTGAAGCCGATCTCGAGGGCCGGCGAATCAGGTTGGAGCCGGAAATCATATGTCTGCGGGTCGACGAATTTCGGGTCGGCCAGGATCGAGCCGGCGTCCTGGCCCTTGGCTTGCCATTGCTGTAGCGTCAAGCCGCCGGGAAAGCGGGGCGGCTGGCCCGAGGCGTCGAAATAGAGGTTGGAGCGGAAGCGGAAGTTGCCGTTGGACCAATTGCCGCCCAACATGGGGACGCCGCGGCTGTAGATGATGTTCTTTTCCACGGTGAAGGAGATGTGGTCTTCTTCGCGCGAGCGGCGGATCTGGCCGTACGTGGCCGACAGCGCCAGGATGTTGTTGCGCACGATGTTCTCGCGGCCGTAATGCTGGTGGAACGCCCCGTCTTTGACCCGGTAGACGATGTTGTTCTCCATCAGGATTTCCGTGCTTCCTTCATCCGTATAAAGCCCCCAGCCTCCGTAGCTGTAGGAAAGCACGTCGTGGATCCGGTTGTAGCAGAGGCGGGTGCCGGGCGAGACACCCAGGCAGTAGATGCCGCCCATGTCGCTCAGCTGTCCCCAACCCAGATGGTGGATGTGGTTGAACTCGATGCGGTTGTGATGGGCCGTCGTGGGGGCATATCCCCAGCTCCATCCCACAGAAACGCCCGTGTAGAGGAAATCGCAGATCTCGTTGTGATGGACCGTGTTGTAGGAGCTGCGGCCGATCCATACGCCCACGCCAGCGTGGTAGACATGGCCGCCGTCGTGGATGAAGCAGTTGTAGATCTCGTTCCGTTCCGTCTGCTGCTCCGGGTCGTCCGGCAGGCGCGTTTCCCCGATCCGCACACCGCCGGCTCCCAGGTCATGGATCTGGCACTGCTCGACGCGGTTATCCTTCGAGCCGCCTTCCAGCCACAGGCCGTAACCGCCCGTGTGAGCGATTTCACAGCGGCGCAACAGGCAGTGGCGGGCCGCCAGCAGGTGGACCGCGGCGGTCGGAAGCCCCGCCGCCGCCTGGCCGTCGACCATCTCGTCTCGGGGCATGGTCCAGCCGGTGTGCTGGAAGGACAGACCTTCGAAACGTACGTAGCTGACCGGTCGGCCCGCCGCCGCGTCGCCTTCCAACCGCAGAAGCTCGGCCGGGCCCGGCGCCACGGCCTCGATCCTTTCGATCTGTTCGCCCTCCAGCGGGTGGTAGAACAGCTGGCCGCTGGGGCGATCCAGGTACCAGCTGCCGGGTGCCTCGAGCCCCTCGCGCACGAACTCGATGTAGTACCGCTGGTTCTTTTCCCAATAACCCATCGGCCATCCGCTGGGCGCGGTGAATCGAACCAGTCTCTTGTCGGGATCGAGCGACTGGATCACATGCCGCGAAGCGGTCCACGAGTGGAAGATCACCACAACGGCGTCATCCAGGTTTTCCCACCGCCGCAGGTCGTCGTCCCGGTAGAAGATGGAGATCTTCGTTTTCGGGTCGCGGCGGGCGGCCGTGCGGTCTTTGTATGGCACGCCCGGGCCGGCCGAACGGAAGAACCCTTCCAGCGGCAACCGGGCTGGCGTGGCCCGGCGGCCATTGACGAACAACTGGCGGAAATACCACCGCCCTTCACGCACCCCGGGTACATGCGTGCTCCATAGCCGGCCCGGCCCTTCCTGCCATCGGCCGATGGGCCGCCCGCCACTGAACACGGGCTTTTCTCCGGGCCACGCCGCATACGTGATCGGCCCTTCCGCCGTGCCCGAATCCTCCGGGCCGAACACCACCGGCTCGCTGAGCCGATACACGCCGCCGCGGATCAATACGCGGATAGCCCGGCCGGGCCGGGCGGCTTTGAGCCGGCGGACCGCGTCGCGGGCGGCAGACAGCGTGGCC
>DQVB01000612.1 GCA_015661985.1 Planctomycetota bacterium
GTCGCCCATGGAGTATCTTGTAAGTGAAGGGTTTGTGCCCAGAACCTTAGCCGAAAACGGCTGCCAAAGTGGTTCCGCCTCAGGGGCGCAGGTCCCGTCCTCAGCGCCCGTTACCGGTTTTTCGAGGAGAAGATCGCTGCCCTGATCTTGATCTCCACCCTAGGCGCCCTTTTCACCATGAACCTGTGGGTCTTCTTGGTGTAAACCACGCAGGCGCCTGGAGTTTCACAGCTACCTTGCCACAGACTATGACACGGATTCGTTACGCTACTCTGGAAGGAGACCGTGGTGGTGTCGAAGAACACAAGACCCATCCTTTACGAGAATGGATCGCGTGCCGATTTCCATTGGCACTCGTCAGAGCCGACTGAAGAGGAGAATCGCGGCGGCGCCGCATAGGGCCTCGATCCCCATGAGGATGAGCACCAGGGCGCGCTCATGGATCCCGCCGGCGAGCTTCATGATGGCTTGGCACAGCCCCACCGGCCCGTGATCCGGACAGTAGAGCCGTCCGTCCTCGCCCAACCTCCCCCACCAGCCCTTCGAGGGAAAGCCGTGTGCTGCCTTGAGCAAAAAGTCGAGGGCGTAGGGGATGATCACGATGGCACCTGCGGTCTCGAAGTTCCCCACGATGACCGCCGCGGCGATGATTGCCCCGATGGAGAGCGTCCCCACGTCCCCCACGAACACCCTGGCTGGGTACCAGTTGTAGTACAGGATTCCGAGCAGGGCGCCGATCCCGGCGAGGAGCAAGATCAGCGCCGTGGTGCTCCCTACATCCGCGGCGATGACGGCCAAGGACCCCATGGCCACCAAACCCATCCCCACCTCAAGGCCGTTGAACCCCGCGAGCATGTTCACCGCGTTGGCCGCGCCGGTGACCCCGAGGGGCACGAGGATCAGGGCGTAGAAGGGGCCGAAATTCACCCTGCCGATGAGCGGGATCCGCATGGTGGAGACGCCGATCCGCACTGCCACCAAGGGCAAGGCGGCGACGAGCGGGAGGAGTGCCTTCACCCATTGTCGTATGCCCATGAGATCATCGGCGACCCCGATCAGCGTGGTGAGGAGCACCGTGCACAAGATGGCGAGGAGCGTTGTCATGTTTACGGAAAGGAGGTACGGCCAGAAGGTCTCCATGGCGATGGCCAGGAGGGTCCCCGCGCCGAAGCCGGCCACGATGGCCAACCCCCCCATCTCGGGGACCTCGGGCCGATCCGCTTTATGCATATCCCGTCCCACGATCCCGGCCCTGCGCAGCCGCGGGATCAGGACGGGCACGGCCCAGAACGACACCAAGAACGAAGCCCCAAGTACTGTGAAGATCATCACCTTCCCCTCGACACCGGATAACCAGGGCTCATCCCGTTTCCCCGCTGGACTCCCTGAGGGAATATACCATTTTCTGGTGGAAGCCGTAGGGACAAGCGTGTTCGCGCGCCGTCGCCGATGGGCGTGGTCCGAGGGCCAACCGCGGCCCCGGGTGGGAAAGCAAGCCCCGGCGGGAGATACAGCTCTGCAGTTTTTGATGCGTCTTTTGGATTTTGACGGACATGCGATCCGCAGGTTAATTCCCCCATACTTTGCAGCAGTTTTCCTTGGCTGGAGCGCATTGCGCTGTATGTCAAAGCTCAAGGGGGGTTTCGGCCGGTTGGTAAGATCGGATCTTCTTCCCCGATAGGAACTCCAGGGTGCCCATCAGGATTCCCAAATTGAACCAGACAAAGGCCAATGGCCAGGAAAAGAGGCAGAACCGCCGGCCGTTGCGTTCCCAGAAGAAGCCCAGAAGGGCTAAGAGACAAAATAGTACTTGAAGTCCAAAAAGGACCCCGTAGAGCCAGCTCTGTCGTACCAGAAAGCCGTTCAAGATGAAAACCCCGAGCAAGAGGAAAGGCGTGAGGTAGCGGAGGAGCCGATAGGAAGCTAAGTGGAAGGCGATCCAGGGGTGCTTGAAAGGGTTGAGCAGCTCGCGGTAGCGCCACAGGGCGGTCAGGGCGCGGATGGTGAGGCGCCTCCTGGTGAAAAGCTCCCCGGCCAGGCTGGTGGGGAACTCCTCGTAGGCGATGGCCTCCGGCTCGTGGACCACCCGATACCCCTGCAGGATGACCATCGGCCCGGCGGCCTGGTCGATGTCGATATCGCTCGGCAATGGCCGATAAAGCTCTTTACGCATGCTCATGTTGGCCCCGCTCACCTTGGTGAGCACGCCGAGCCGGCTCTGCCAGCGGCGGAGGGCATACTCCCAGCGCCAATAAATTCCTTGGCCACTTCCCAAGGCGCCCTCTTCAAACGAGCTCGAGAGCAGCTCGCCCCCCACACAACCCACCTTGGGATCGGCGTAATGACTGACCAGCTCTTTGATGCAGTCCGGTTCATAAAGGGTATCCGCGTCGGTGAAGCAGAAGATCTCGCCTGAAGCCTCTTTCACACAGTCGTTGTGCACCTGAGAGCGGCCGCGGTTTGTCGGAAAGTCCAAAACCTTGACTCCTTGTGCTCCATATCGCCGGGCAATCTCCACCGTTTTGTCTGTGGACCCATCCGAGCCGACGATGATCTCCAACCTATCCTTAGGATAGTCGAGCGCCAAGCAGTTCTCGATCCGACGGGCAATGCGGGCTTCCTCGTTGTAAGCGGCGATTATGATGCTCGCTTTGGGCCAATCCTCCGGCTCAGGGGAGGAGGGGCGGCGCTTGTAGCTCACCGCCAAAAACAGGAAGAGGCCGTATCCCAGATAATGCCAGAAGATGAGCCCCGCCAAGGTCCAGAACAGCACCTCCATCATCGCTCCTCTATGCCGAAGTACGTGCGGATCTCCTGCCACATCCGCTTGGCCTGCCTCTCCACGGTGTGCTCGCGGACGAAGGCGTAGCCGTTTCGGATCAGCTTCCGGCGGAGTTCGCCCTCCCGGATGATCCTCTCGATCGCCTCCGCCAACTCCCCCGGGGACCGCGGTGCTACCAGGAGGCCGGTCTTGCCGTCCTTGACCACGTCGGGGACGCCTCCCACACGGGTGGCCACGATGGGGAGGCCCGAGGCCATCGCTTCCAGGAGCGTTTTCGGAATGCCCTCGGAAAGGGAAGGGAGCACAAAGATATCCGCCTCGCGGTAGAGACGAAAGAGCTCCGGCCCGAAGGGAACCCGCCCGAGGAACGATACCTGACCGGTTATTCCAAGCTCCCACGCCAATCCTTCCAGTTTGGGCCTGTGATAACCGTGGCCGACGAGCAAAAGCTCGGCCTTCGGACCGCGATCTAGTAGTTGCCTTAGAGCCTGGAACAGGTATTTAAGCCCCTTAACGGGGACTAGCCGCCCCACGCAAAGCAGGCGGATGGGCTCGGCTAAGCAGGTGTCCTTCCGGACGAAGATGTCCTTCTCCGAGATCACGCTGGGGATGAGGTTCACGCAGCGTTTTGCTATGGGAGCGAATTCCCGGTGGAGTTCCGAACCCGTTACGAAGACCAGGGAACCGCGGGCCATGCGCCGGGTCAGCCGATGGAAGGTGTTCGCCGCGGCGGCAACGACAAACCGCACAAGAGGGTTCCGGTATTTCTCACCCTGGGTTGCCACACGACGGATGTCGCCGGCGATGTAGAGGAAGCGAAGCTTGCCCTGTTTTTGCGCCTCCCGGTAAACGAGGAAACCGATGGGTGAGGGAAGGCGGATCATTACAAGGTCAGCTTCCCTCACGCTGGCCTTGATATTGCGCAAGGTCGGGAGGGCGATCCGCGGCAAGCTTTTGAAGAAACCCACCACGGAACCCCCATAGTAAGGCCGCGGCTCAAGGATGACCCTCGGATCGGAGAAGCCTCGGCTTGTCGCAGAATTGACCAGCTTGACAGGTGCACTCAGAGTGACTTGTCCTGCATATTCCTGCAAGAGAGCATAGAGCCTTA
>DQVB01000437.1 GCA_015661985.1 Planctomycetota bacterium
CCCCCGGCCCGTCGGACCTGCCTGGCGCGGCGCCTCCGCCGGACGGCCTGTCGGCCAGGGCGGTGTGTCCAGCCTGCCCCCTTGTATGCCGCTTCAGCCTGCCGCGGCGCGGCCAGCAGCACGTCGAAGCGGCCTTCATCCTCCCCCTGCCGGGACCACTCGATAGATGCCTCCAGCCCCCGCGACTCGGCCCATTGCCACAGGGCTTCCGGATCAAGGGCCGTCGGGTCGCGCCTCTGTCCGATCGCCTCGCGCAAGAGCCCTACGGTCGTCGGCCCCGAAGGATCCTGGGCCAGCTGCCATGCGGCCAGATCCCGGCTCAGACGCCCATTCGGCACACTGCGCACGGCGACGGCCATGCCAGGCAGATCCAGAACCATGCGCGCCATCCTGCGCAGCGGGACCCGGCGATCGGCCCAATCGAACGAAGCGGCCACTTCCCGGGGCTCATGGTGATCGAAGTGGAGCAACACATCGTAGCGGTATTGGACCCATTCGTTCGTCGCAGTCCCTCGCTTGAGCAGCACTTCCGCGGTGGAGAGCCGGGACAGTCGCGCACCGAGTTGCCGGAACAGGTTCGGGTGGACAAGCAACTCTTCTTCGCGATCCATGTGGTGACTGACGCGGGCCAGCAGCGCTTGGCGCGACATCTCGTCGCTGGCCCGGGCCAGTTCGATCGAGCAGGCCTGAAGCGGCTGGAGCGGGAGACTGCGCACATCGCCCAGGAGGATATGGCCGCCGGGTGCCACCAGCGGCTGAAGTCGGTCCACGAGCCGCAGAAGATAGTCGACGCTGGGGGAGAACTGCACCACGGCGTTAAGCACGATCAGATCGAACGGCTCACCTCCCAGCTCATCCAGCTCATGGGGAGCACGGTGCAGCAGTCGCACTCGATCGCTCAACCCCGGGTCCCTGCGGATCACATCCTCCAGCCACTGGACGAACGCCCCGGAGAATTCCGTGGCCACGTAACGCTGGCAATAGGGCGCGACGCGAAACAGCAGCAGGCCGGTCTTGCAACCGATCTCCAACACCTTGCGCGCACGCAGGGCACGGATCTGCCGCGTCGATGCCTCGACCCATTGACGGATCTCCTCTGCAGGAAAGAACCGTCCGGTGCGGCTGCTGATCCAGCCGGCGATATGGAAGGTCGGGTCTGCCGGTGGTGGGGTGCGCCGGAACAGGTCGTCCATCAGGGTGCGCCAATGGTTGAGTTGTTCCTCTTCCGCCACGGTCCGGCGACGACCGTTTTCGGCACCACCGCGGCGGGCCACCACGTAGGCCACCAGTCGCTTTTCGCCCGACACGTCCTGGCGGGCCACCACGGCGGCCTGCTCCACGCGGGGATGCTGCTGGAGCACCGCGGCCACCTCGTCCGGCTCGATCCGATAACCGCGCACCTTGAGCTGTTCGTCCAGCCGACCGAGGAATTCCAGGTTGCCGTCGGAGCGCCAGCGGCCCAGGTCGCCCGTGCGATAGAGCCGCGCGCGGGGCTGGTCGGTCCGGAACGGATCGGGCAAGAAGCACTTCCGGGTCAGCTCCGGACGTCCCAGATACCCTCGGGCCACGCCCATCCCACCGATGCAAATCTCGCCCGGCACTCCCACCGGCACCGGCTGCAAGTGTTCGTCCAGTACATAGATACGCACGTTGTCCAGGGGCCGGCCGATGGGCGCACGATGACCCACGGGGCCGTCCAGCAGGGTCATGCACGCCCCGATCGTCGCTTCCGTGGGCCCGTAGGCGTTGAACAGTCGGCGGCCCGGGGCCCAGCGGGCGGCCACTTCGGGAGGCAGGGTCTCGCCGGCCGAGATGATCGTCGCCAGTTCCGGTAGGTTCCGCGCGCTGAGTGTGGCCAACATGGTAGGGGTCAGTTGCGCCAGGTTCACCCGTTCCTGGCGGATCAGGGCCTCCAGCGCGACCGGCTGGACATACGTCTCGGGCTCGCCGATCACCAGGCACGCGCCACTGGCCAACGCGTTGAACACTTCGGCAATCGACCCGTCAAAACAGGGCGCGAAGAACTGCAGCACCCGCCACTCGGGTTCTACCCCCAGCAGCCGATTCTGAGCGCGCACGAAATTGACCGCCCCGTCGTGTTCCACCAGGACTCCCTTGGGTTGGCCCGTCGAGCCGGAGGTGTAGATCACATAGGCGAGCTGCTGCGGGCGGACGTTCCACTCCGGAGCGTGGGCATTGAACGGCGCCAGTTGGGCCGCCAGCGCCTCCAGCATGACCACCCGTACGCCCGCGGCGGCCAACTCTTGCCCCGCCGGGCCATCGGTCAGCACGAGCCGGGGCTTGGCATCCTGGACGATCTGGGCCAACCGCTGGGGCGGCTGGCGTGGGTCCAACGGCAGATACGCCCCACCGGCCTTCCACGTGGCCAACATGGCCCCAATCCATTCGGCCGAGCGTGGCAGGCAGACGGCTACGAATTGTTCGGCTGAAAGACCGCGGCCGCGGAACCAGTGGGCCAGCCGATTGGCCCAGGCGTCCAGTTGCCCGTAGGTCCACTCCCCGGCCGGCGTGCGCAGCGCCGGCCGCTCCGGCCCCAGACGCACTTGCTCTTCGAACAGGTGGTGCAGGCAGGCCGGCTTGTGAGGGACCGCCCTGTGGGATAACCGCTGGAGATGGCGCCGTTGGCGGGCATCGGTCAGCGGCAGGGCATGGATGGGCTGGTCAGGATCGCTCGTGGCCGCCTCGGTCACCGTCTGCAACGAGGCCAGGATCCGGTCGATCGTGTCGATTTCGAACAGCGCCGTTTGATACTCGGCGTACCCCACCAGTTTGTCGCCCTGGTGCCAAAAGAAAAGCGTCAAATCGTGTTTGGCCGTGCCGTTGTCTACCGGGATGGGTTCGATCCTCAGCCCATCGTGTTCGGGCAGCTCCAACGGCGCGTTTTCCATCACCAGAGCCACTTGGAACACCGGCGACTGATTGCCCTGACGGTCCGGCTCGAGCAGTTCCACGAGTTGCTCGAAAGGCAGTTCCTGGTGGGCGTGAGCCTCGAGCACCACGCGGCCCACGCGACGAACCAGTTCGGCAAAAGTGGGACCGCCAGACAGATCCGTACGCAGGGCCAGCGAGTTGACAAAGAAGCCGACCAGCCCTTCCAGCTCTTTGCGGCTCCGGTTGGCCGCGGCCGTGCCTACGATGATGTCCTCCTGGCGGCAGAAGCGGCTGAGCAGCACGTTGAAGGCGGAAAGCAGGATGACGAAGGGCGTGGTTCGGAGCTGCCGCGCAAGGCCGCTGACGCGAGCCGACAACTCCTTGGGCCATTGGAAGGTGCGGATGGCGCCCTCGAAGGTGGGCACGGCCGGCCGGGGGCGGTCGGCGGGCAGGTTGAGGGCCGAAGGGGCGTCGGCCAGGCGCGACTGCCAGTAATGGACGTCGGCGGCCAGGGCGTCGCCGGCCAGCCGCGATTGTTGCCAGGCGGCGAAGTCAGCGTACTGGATCTCCAGCGGCTCCAGCGGATTGGGCTTGCCGCGCAGCCGCGCGTCGTATAGCGCGGCCAGTTCCCGGAGCATGACGTTCATCGACCAGCCGTCGGAGATGATGTGATGCATCGTCAACAAGACGACTCGCTGCTGATCGCCCAGACGGTAAATGACGCAGCGGGCCAATGGGCCTTGGGCCAGGTCGAAAGGCTGCCGGGACTGGCGCCGGAGGGCGTGGGCCAGTGTGGCCGACCGCTCGGCAGGCGGTAGCTCACTCAGGTCGACGTGCCCGACGGGGATCGGCATCTCGGGATGGATCACCCGCCGCGGCTCTCCATCCTCGGAGGGGAACGTGGTGCGGAGCGTTTCGTGGCGTTGGGCCAGCTGTTGGAGGGCCGCCTCAAGGGCCGGTTCATCCACCGGACCGGTGAGCCGAGCGGCTATGGGCAGGTTGTAGAAGGGGTGGCCGGGTTTCAGCTGGTCCAGGAACCAAAGCCGCCGCTCGGCGAAGGAAAGCACCAGCGGCTGGTTCGGTGGCCGGCGAGGAATGCTCGGGCGTCGGGGCTCGGCGCGAGCGAGCAAAGCGTGCTCCAGCAAAGCGCGCTTGACGGCCGAAAGACGGTCGATCCGTTCCAGCAAGTCGGTCATGCCTCTGCGCCGTCCCCATCACCATCGTCGCTGTCCGACCCCGAGCCGCCCGGCCCACTTTGTAAAGCCGAAGCCACCTGAAGCGTCCTCGGCCCAGACGCACCGCCGCCTGCTGGCGCGCCGCGGACGCGCAACAGCCGCTCGGCCTCAACCTCGGACATGGCTTCCAGCTGCTGGAGTCGCTCGGCCAGGGCGGCGTCCTGCTCCAGGCGCGCGGCCAAGATCAGTTTGGCCAATCCGGCCACGGTGGGCTGCTCGAGCAGTCGCTCCAGAGGCAAGTCGATAGGCAGCAGGTCGCTCAGCCGGAAGTAAAGCTGGGTGACCAACAGCGAATGGCCTCCCAGCTGGAAGAAATTGTCTTCCACACCCACGCGGTCCACGCCCAGCACATCGGCCCAGACGGCCGCGATCTTTTCCTCCAACGGCGTGCGGGGAGCCACGCGGCGCGCGGTGGGAGACGAGTCGTCCGCGGCACCGGCCAGCGCCGGTTCCCAACCTTCGGCGCGCCACTCGATCAACACCTTCAGCCGGCCGGCCAAGAACATCCCGCGGCAGGCACGGCGACGGATCTTGCCGCTGGACGTCCTGGGCAAGGTGCCGCCGGGAATGAGCAGGATGGCGTAGGGCGTGAGCAGGTATTCGGTCGCCAATTCCCGGCGGATCTTGGCCACCACGTCCTCCAACCGGAACCGCGAGGAACCACGGCACTCGTGAACCACCACCAACTGCTCGCGACCTTCCATGACACAGGAAAAGGCCGCCCCGCTTCCCGATCGCAACGCCGGATGGCTGTTGCGCACCGTCAGCTCGATGTCCTGGGGATAGAAGTTCCTCCCGCCCAGGATGATCAATTCCTTCAGCCGCCCGGCGACGAACAGTTGGCCTTCGTGGAAAAAGCCCAGATCGCCCGTGCGCAAGTAGTGGCCGTTCGCCTCCCCAGCCAGCCGGGCGCGGAAGATCCGTTCGGTCTGTCGAGGTCGGTTCCAATAGCCTTGCGCCACGCTGGGACTCTGGACCCAAATCTCTCCTACGCCCCCCGGAGCCACGGGGCGCCGCGAACGGGGATCGACGATCACCACGCGCTCCCCAGGTACCGGGCGCCCGCATCCAACCAGCCGCCGGGCGTCCGAATCATCCGGCGGTACCTCCTCGACCCGGTGCCGCTCCAGCGCGCGGCCCGAAAAACTACGGATCACATAGCCTTCCCCCCGTTGCCCCCCCGTGACGTGCAACACGGCTTCGGCCAACCCATAGGCCGGCATGAACGTCTCCGGGTGGAACCCGTACGGTTCGAAGGTGCGGACAAACCGCTCGATCGCCTCGGCCCGCACCGGTTCGGCCCCCACGACGGCGATGCTCCACGAACTCAGGTCCAATTGCCCGTCGCCATCGGGCCGGAACTTGCGGACGCACAGCTCGTAACCGAACGTCGGGGCCCCGGCCGTCTTGACTCGATAACGCGAAATGGCCCGAAGCCAGCGCACCGGCTGCTGGAGAAAAGCCACCGGCGGGATCACCACGATCCGCCGACCGCTGTACAAAGGCAAAAACACCCCACCGATGAGCCCCAAATCGTGATACGGCGGCACCCAAATCACCCCCACCACACCGTCCGAATCCTGCAGATGCATCGTCCACAAGTTGTGCATCAGATTGCGGTGGGTCAGGATGACCCCGCGAGGATTGCCCGTCGAACCCGACGTGTACTGTAACAGGCAAAGCCGATCCGGCCCCCCATCGACCGGCGTCCACTGCGAAGGCCGGTCGTGACGCATCGCCTCCAAGGCAACCACTTCGGCGGCCCCGAGCGGAGCCAAAGGACCGCGGACCAGCCGCAACAACTCCTCCGTGCCGAAGACCAGCCGCGCCTGGGCGTCCCGCAAGATGGCCTTGAGGCGTGGCAGCGTTCGATCCAAACGGAGCGGATCGGGTGGATAGGCCGGCACAGCCACCGCCCCGGCATACAAACAGCCGAAGATGGCCGCGTTGAACTCCAACCCGGGTGGGAAAAGCAGCAACACCCGTTCGCCCACCGCCCCCCGCGCCTGAAGCTCCGCCGCAATCGCCCGTGCCCGCCGATCCAGCTGGCCGAACGTCAGCTGCCCCGACTCGCGTTCCCCATCCTTGAGGTAAATATACAGCGGCTCGTCCGACTGGTGCATGGCGCGCCATCGGGCCACGTCCACCAAGCTCGTCAAATGCCCAGGTGGCCCTGGCGGCGCCGAGCAGCTGTTACACCTCACGGCTCGAGCTCCCCCAACGCGGTCCCGTGACATTGACTGATCCGGTTCGTGCTCCGCTGCAACAAAAGGGCACCGCTTGCGCCGATTATCCGTCGCCCAGTGGCCAGTCGCAAGCAGATGGCATAACATGGCCTTGACGCCCTGCACCACCAACAGCTGAGGAACAAGGTCGCCTGCGGCTTGATCCGGCCAGTCCGGTCGCACCCGGCGACGAAACAGCCACCGTCTTTTGACTCGGCCACTCGACCGGCGCATTCTACCTATGTTGTTTTTTTTCCGCAAATTCCGGAACAGCCGCCGCTCAACCCGATTAGTGGCCCTGGTGTTCACCTGTTTGGCGGTTATAGTGACACTAATTGTTGGTGTTGTCCTCACGGCCCGGGACGATCCTGCCCCGCGGCTGCCGAATGACCCCAGCCAAGTGGATTGCCGTGTGCAGCCGTTGGAGCGGATCCGGCCGGGCACGGTCATCGGCGATACCCCACCATCCGGGTGGACTCACCTGCTCATGAAATGCCACTCCCGACTGACCGCCGGGGCGATCGACGAGCTTTTGGCTCAGGCCAAGCCGCTCAGCGAACTGCTGTTCACGGCCATGGTGGCCAGGGTCAGTCACCGCCCGGGCCGGTCGCCGCCGTTTCGCTTGGAGTCGATCGCCGTCGGGCTGGGCACGACGATCGACGGAAAGGACACGATCATCACCACTGAAACGCAAGAGGAGCTGGGGGCTGACTTCGGGTTCCTGGCAAGGCTGGTGCTTGACCAGGGCGAAAAGAAATTGGACGGGGTGCTCCAGGTGGCCCGATCGCCCACGGCGATGATCGTCGACACGCCCAGCATCCTCAGCGACAAGGGGAAACACCGCCAGGTGATCCTGCGCCACGCCTTCCTGTTGGACCCGGACAACGGCGGGCTGGCCA
>DQVB01000535.1 GCA_015661985.1 Planctomycetota bacterium
CATCGCGTCCACCCGCGCCGGGCGGCCAAGCAGCGCCGCCACCTGCCGGGCACGCTGGCGACAAGCCCGACGCAGCTGCGGATCGCGTGCCACGATTTCGCCCAACAAGAGATCGGCCACAAACGCCGGCGGACGTCCTTGCTTCGATAGCATCCCGCCACCTTTGCTCGTCCACCACTGCCGGCCCTCGGCCTCCCACAGCGACTCCAGGTACGCCCGCATGGAAAAGGCGATCTCTCCTTCGAATGTCCCGTGCGGAAGCGGCGCTGGATCGGGTAAACCGACCAATTGCAAGTATTGCTCGATCGGCGCCAGCGGATCGCGACCCGCACCATCGGCAAACATCCAAGCCGAAAGCTGCAGCGACTCGCCCGGCTTGAGCCGATAAGGCGTTTCCGCCAGCCGCCCGTTTTCGGGGACGAACTCGGGCACACTGGGCAGGAACAACCCCATCGTGTGGCTGCGCTGGTTCTCGAACCGATCGGGTGAAGCAAACACGAATGCCGGACGGTCGCGGCGCCCGTCCCATCGCTGGTGCACGTCCCAGATCATGGCGACCGTGCCGTGCCCTCCTGAGATGCCCACCGCAGGGATGGTGATCTTGTTCGGATGCACCACGTATCGAAGGCGATCGGGATGGCTTTCAAGGATGTCCAGCGAGTCGCTGGAGAGTTCGTCATCGACCAGCCACTCCAGACCTGGAAACACGGCCTGGCGGCGCTCGAGCACGTAGACAAAAGGGCCTTCCAAGGCCAAAAGATCACACCCGCGGCGGCAATCGGCCTTCAGGTGCATTGCGACCAGCTTGCTTCCGGCCGACAGTCGGTACCGTACCGTGACGTGGAGCAATCCGGCGTCGCCGAGATCCACGACACAGGGAAAAACCAAACGCGCCGAATCGCCTTCAACGGTTGCTCGAGGTTCTTTCGTGCAGCGAACGGGCAGTTCTTTCCGCCCCGGCCTTTCCTGCCCCTCCGTATCCGCGGCCACGACTACGCGGCCCAGCCGCGGCAGCCACGCGGCCAACTGCCAGCCGGCATCGGTGCGCAGCTGAAGTTGGGCCGGCCCAAAGCCGACCGAGTCGCGGAAGAAGACCAGCCGCAGGAATTCGTTCTCCAGCAGGGCCATTTGCGAATCGGCCGCTGCTCGCAAACGGCCCGACGGGGCCGGCACTTTTACCGGCGCGATGACCGCCATAGCACTTCTCTGGACAGGCAGCGGCTGGATGCCCTCAGCCGCGGCTCGCACGGCGAGCGGGAGTCGATCGGTCACTTTTTCGGGGATGAATTCGGCCCGGAGGACGGCCTTTTGGCCGGGCGCGACAGCGGTGACCGATTGGCGCAGCGTGCCGTCCGAGAGCCGGAACTCGGCCACTACATTGCCCAGGATCACTTGGCCCGTATTCTCCAGCTCGCACTCCACCACGGCGGGCCGGCCGCTGAAAGCCACAGGTTCGGCGGGACCAAAACTGCGGATGCGCAAGCCGCGATCCAGCACAAGTCGCCCCCGCCCGCTCGTGGACTCGGCCGACGCTGCCACTTCCACGGCGCAGGGGGCCGAGCGAACTCCCTCGATGGTCCATCGGAGCACGCGGCGACCTTCCGGAGCCAACCGGGCCAATCGACGTTCCGCAGGCAGGGCACGCAAACCTTCGGGCGTCAGAAGCTGCACGTTCACCCGCCCGGTCGGTTGATCCCCGATGTTCTGGACTACCACGCGAACCGTCGCGCGGTGTCCGGGCCGCTGGGGGTCCTCGTCCATCGTGATCTTGCCCAGCTGCAGAAGCGGGCCCACTTTTTCGACGTAGGCGATGTCATCCAAAAGCATCTCGCCGGCGGTGCCCACGATCCGCGCTGCAAAGTGCACCCATTTGACCTTCGGGTTATCCGTGTAATCGTACTTGAGCCGCCCACGGTGCCACCCGCCGTCGCCGATGTGCTCCGGTGGCACGGTGAACACGGCGCGCGGCGACCCGGTGGCTTCGCGCGGCTCTTCGTTCATCGGGATGACGTAGATGTTCAGCTCGGCGTCTTGGGCAGAAAGGGCCTTGTACCAGAAGTCCATTCCGCCGCGCAGCTGGGTGATCAGGGCCCCGCCGCGACCGCCCGGTCGCCAGCCGCGGTTGAGGCCGGTTTCGCGTGTTGGCGTCCCGGCAGCGCGCAGAAGCCGGAGACTGAGCTGGCCGGTGTGCGCATCGCGGCTGGTCGTCACCGTCTGCCCCACCGGCGACCAGTCCACGGGAAACCCGTTCGGGCCGAGCGCCTCGAACGAGCCATTCGTGCAAGGGTTCTCACCCGCACGAACCCCGTGTGATAGACCCACGATCACGATCAACCCAAACAGGAACCGATTCTCTCTCACGGCAGGAAAACCCTCTCGCCGGCAGCAGCGACATTCTGGGCCCGATTATAGCCGCTGCGCGGTTGCCGTGCCAGATAACAGCTTCTCTTTCTGCGAAGGGGCAAGGCACGGCCCGCCGCTGGCCGCTCCGCCCCCCGCGATCCGGAAGAACAGTCCGTATATCGCCGGCAGGCTCGCGACCTAATCCACCTCGTAGCCTGCCGAGCGGATGCGCTCCTTCAGCTCGGAAACATCCACGTCCCTCAGCAACACGACGCGCACTTTGCCTGACTTGGCATCGGCCACGACCGACCGAACGGCCTCGTGCTGCCCCAGAACCATGGAGAGGGCCTGCTCGCAAGCCCGGCAGGCCATCCCGGAAACGCGGAACTCGATTTCGCCGACGCCGGTCGGCTCCTGTTGTTCTTTCTCTGCCATCGTTCGCGACTCCTGGGGACCGGGCTCAATAGAGGGTACGTATCCGACCGCTTTGTTTATCGATGATCAGCCAGTTGACCAGGGAACCGTCTTGGGTCACCACCTGGACCTCGAAGGAGGCGACGGTGTGGTTCACCTCGCCGATCTTCAGGTTGGGATTGCCCAACCGTTCCAGATGTTCTTCGGCCCGCCGGCGGGCTTGCTCTTCCGTACGAGGGTTGAACGTGGGCCCGCCGGCGGCGGTGTTCGAGCTGCTGGGCTGCGGCGGGCCGATCCCCGCCGACGCCCCTCGTCCCATCGTCTGCATCATCATCTGCATGCAGGGGCACATCATCATGTTGTTCATGCTGGAGCTGCCACCTCCCATTATGGGACTGCTCTGCGTGGCGGTACCCATTGCAGCGGGGCCTGGCGAAACGGAGTCCCCGCTAGGGGCATAGGCCAGCGGTTCAGCCTCGTAGGGGGCGCCCAGCCTGATCCATTCCTTGAGGGCCGTGATTTGTCCGGCAGTGAGTAACGGGGCGTCCTTGGGCATCTCGCCGGCGGTGACCAATTGGACCGCGAGGCTCTCTTCGGGATGGCCCGGCACAATGGCCTCGCCGGTCTGGCCGCCGCCCAAGGCTGTGTCCCGGCGGCTCAGATCCAGTCCGCCGGAGCGTTTGACCGAATCGTGGCACTTGAGGCAAACGGTAACCAGCATGGGCCGGATCTGCTGGCGAAAGAGCATCACGCCCTGCTGCGAAGGCATCGCTTGCGCCGACGAGAATCCGCTTGCCGTACCGGCGGCCGCCAAGCTCCTGTACTGCATCGGTCCAGTTTGCCGTGCCGGGGCCAGCTGTCGATAGAGCAGTGCAAAAAGCCCCATCACCAGTGCGGCGACGCCGGTCACCAGAAGATTGCGGATCATGGGCCATCCCCATTTTGAACACGTTTTGTTTCAGGCAGAATCCGTATAATGGGCCTGCGCGACTGGGTGAGTTCGCCCCGGGGCCTTCTGAGATCCAGGCAGCGGATCTGCCACTGGTCACGCACGTAGAGCTTTCCGTCGGCCAGGCTGGGCGGGGTCCAGCAACGGCGGCGCAAGAGGCGGAAAAGGGCTGTTTGCCGATACGCCTCCGGCGTGGCTTCGGCCAAGGCGAGCTTGCCGTACTCGCCCAGAATGATCAGCTTCCCGTCGGCGGCAATCAGGGATCCCTTGCGGAACCCTCCGGTCCGCCACCTCATCTCAGCCGTGAGGACCTCCATGCAAACCAACTGCGTGTTGTGGAAGCCATAGAGATGACCCTGGTGGAGAACGCAGGTGCGGAACCTGAAGTGGTTGCACATACGCGTGTTCTCGTAGACGGCCTCCACCCCCAAGGCGCCGCCCTCGGGTACGATCTTCAGCAACGCACAGCCCCGTTGGTATCCGGAGGAGATGAAGACGTAATCGCCGAAGGCGATCGGTGTGGCGATGTTGCAGTCCATCATGGTAGTCCAGGGGTATCGCCAGTACAAGCGGCCATTGCGGGGATCGACGCTCACCAGCGCCTCGGCGGTGAAGAAGAGCACCTGGCGAACGCCGGCGGCCGTGCTGGTGATCGGCGAGGCATAAGCGGGCCGATCGTCCAGCGACTTCCAGCGCAGCGCGCCGGTGCGCTTGTCGAAGGCAGCCAGCGAACTGCCAGCGGGGCCTCCGGGATGCGTGAATACCTGGTCCCCGTCCACCAGGGGCGAGAAGGACACGCCCCAGTCAGGGATGCGCCCGCTCAGTTCGCCCACGAGGTCGCGCCGCCAGAGCAGTTTGCCGCTCTGCGCATCCAGGCAATGGAGCCGTCCGGTCGCGCCGACCGCGTACACCCGATTGCCATCAACGGTGGGCGTGGACCGTGGTCCGGAGCCTTGATCGCTCACGAAGTACGCTCGGTAGCGGAACCGCCAAAGTTCCTCTCCCGTCAGGGCGTCCCAACAGACGACGGCCTCATCGGCCCCGTCTTGCATCATGGTGTAGAGCCGGCCGGCCTGGACGGCGATGCCCGAGTAGCCCGGCCCGGAGGTGCGCCGTTTCCAGAGGACCGGCGGTCCTGTGTCCGGCCAATGGTTGGGCAGATGGGCATCTTCCGAGACTCCGTCGCGGCCCGGCCCGCGCCATTGCGGCCAGTCCAGAGCGGCGGCTGCCGAGGAGTCCAGGACGTGACCGGGCTGTAAGACGGGTCGACTGCCCTGCGGTTCCGAGGGATCGGTTCCAACAAGCCTGCCGACGGCCAAACCCAATGCAGCCAGCGCGACGAGGAACAAGCCCAGGCTCAGGCCTGTCCAGGGGCTCCGCAGCCGTCGTTCTGTCGCGACCGACATAGGGCAGTCTCCGGGTGTGTCTCGATTATTGCCGGCCCGCGCGTGCTGTCGTGGGCGTCGCA
>DQVB01000073.1 GCA_015661985.1 Planctomycetota bacterium
CGATTGCGGGCAAACCAAGCAAGCACGCCGCCCATCGCTCACTCCTCCCCCGATGCCCTACCCACAGGCCGGCTCAGCAGCCGGCAACCCGCGGCCAAATCAATCACCCCCGAACCTTCATCCACCGCCGGCTGCACCTCTTCGAGCACATCGACCCGCATCCCGTCCAACATCTGTTCCAGCCGCGTCGCGCAAACGCGTTGTCCTTCCCGCAACTCGCCCTCCACGACGACCCAATCCTCTTGCCGCCACCGCACGCGCACCACTCGACGACGGAGCTTGCCCTGGCCGTCGATCACCCAAATCGTATCGCCGCGGTCCAGACATGATTCCGGCAGGACAACGGCCCGCTCTAATGGCCCGCAGCGGA
This sequence comes from Planctomycetota bacterium, assembly GCA_015661985.1. Classification (GTDB taxonomy): domain Bacteria; phylum Planctomycetota; class Planctomycetia; order Pirellulales; family Thermoguttaceae; genus SZUA-1497. The sequence continues at coordinate 371 of DQVB01000073.1, forward strand.
TGGAGGCTTCGACGAACATGCCCACGGCCAGCGGCTGTCCGCCAGCGGCTGCCGCGTTGCCGTAGGGGTCACGCACCCGGGCCACCAAGTGGACCATCCGGGTCCGGGGATCGATGAATCCCTCGGCCCGTACGATCCTCCCCTGCCACCGACACAGCCGGTCGGCGAACGGGGCCTCCAACCGGACCGGGGGCCCCCGTTCCTCCGGGACCGATTCCCCCAGATCAAGCCCCACCAGGGCAAGCTCCTCGTCGTCCACCGGCAGCCGTACCTCCACGGCGTCCGTCGAGAAGCAGGTGGCCAACGGCGTCCCCACGGTGACGAACTGGCCCACGTCCGCCAGCTTCTGACGGATGCAGCCGTTGAACGGAGCCACCACGGTCGTGTCCGTCAGCGCATGGCGGGCCTCGTCCCGCTGCGCCCTCAGCTCGGCCACCCGAGCACCGGCCACCCGCTCAGCCGCCTCGGCCCGGTCCAGCTCCACCTCCGTCACCGTCCCCTTGATCTGTCTCAGCTGCTGCAGCCGCTGCAAGTAACTCCGGGCCTCCGACCACCCCGCCTCTGCCGCCTCCAACGCGGCCTCCAGCCGCCGCAGGTGCAGCTCGTAGTCCCGCCGCTCGATCTGTACCAATGCCTCGCCACGGCGGAAAAACCCGCTCTCGTCGAAGGCCTCAGCCACCGAAACGATCCGGCCCGAAACCCGGGCCACCAGCGTCGTCTCCGTACACGGCACGACACTACCTTGGCTGCGCACCGCCACATAAACGGGACGCTCCACCACTCGGGCCGCCACAACCCCGGGAACCCTTCCCTCTTCGCCCCGCTCCGGCACCTCGGGTTTCGTGGCGATCAACCACCGGGCCACCCCTACACTCAAGGCCACGGTGACCAACGGCAAGACCACTTTGAGAATCGTCATTCCTCCAGAAACAAAACGACCCATCATGCCTCCCTCCGCCCAGCCCTCGCCGCGGGATCGTTCTCCTCGGACTGCCCAGCCGGGGTAATTCCACGGATGAACACTGCCAGTACAGCCTCCAAATATCGATCGTCCAACGCCTCCTCGTCCTGCTCGGGAAAGTACTCCAAAACATGCTTGCGCCAGGCCCGGAATTGGCACCAGTGGTGCACCATGGCGAAGCCCATCGTGATCAGCAGCGTGGCGTCAATGTCCGCTCGGATCACGCCCGCCTCCTGAGCCTCCCGCATCCGGTCCACAATGGCCCCCCACAGTTCCTCGTCCCCAGGCCATTCGGCGCCCGTGCCGTCCAGCTGAGCCCATGCGCCCAGCCGCACCAGCGACGGGTCGCTCCGATACAGTTCGAACAACGTGCGGATGCCACCCGCCACAAACTCCAAAGGATCTGTGCCGCGCTCCAACTGCGGCCGCTGCACCTCGGCGTGACGCTCGATCACCGCCCGTTTGACCGCCAGATAGAGTTCGTCTTTGCTACCAAAATGGTGATGAATCAACGCCTTGGACGTCCCCGACGCCTCCGCCACATCCCGGATCGACGTGGCGGCAAACCCACGCTCGGCAAACAACGCCTCGGCTGCCCGCAGAATGGCTGCCTTCGCGGCCGCCGCGTCTCGAGTTCGATGCGTCGTCGCCATCTTCGCTAGCCCTCCTGCCTGCCCGAGCCTTTCGCCCAGATCATCCCCACCTCACGCCTTGCCTCCGTACGCCTCACCCGTAGACGCCCCCCGCTCGGGGAATCAAACAAACCCCATGGCTTGCCCCTGCTTCAGCACGCTTGGAGATGTGTAGACCTGCACCTGCTGCAGCTTCATCGACCTGGTGTACTCTCCTGGCCGACATGGTCTCCGGGCAACGCCAAACGATCACCTGGCCGGCCGGTTCCTGACCGGCCGTCCGGTCAATTAAGAATATACACTCGCCTTCCGCCCTCGGCAACGACAGCCTGTCCCCAACGGCGATTCTGCCCACGACACAGGCTCGATCCGCGCGTCCAAGAGCCAGACGCTCGGGTTGTGGGATAGGCTTCCAGCCTGCCAGGTCGATTCCCCCTATGTTGCGGGATGACCTCTCAGCCAGCAGCGGCAGGCCGATGCCCGTGGCTATGGGACAGGCCGATTTACGTGACCGCCGACCTCATGGGACTTGGTGTTCATCGGCGCGCGATGACGGCCAACGCGCCTCGCACGTAGCCCACCGATTCGGCCAATCCGGGCAGGGGGTCATTCGGGTCGGCTTCGTATTCGAAAGAGGCCACCCCGGAGAAGCCGATATCGATAAGCGTTTCCAGGAAGGCCGGCATATCGATCACGCCGCGGCCGATCGGGCAGGTGCGCCCCCTCGGCGAGGCGGCCGTCTCGTCTTTCAGGTGCACGTCCAGGATCCGGTCCGCGCAGCGGCGCGTGGTGGCAATCAGGTCTTCGCCGTAGCGCACCGTGTGGCCGATGTCCACACAGAGCCCGATCCTTGGATCAAGGCTCTTGATCTTGTCATAGGCGGCCCGGGGCGTGGGATAGATCTTGTCTCCGGGGCCATGGTTATGGATGGCCACCTGGATGTCGTACTGTTTGACCTTTTCTTCCACCAGACCCAGCAGGTCGGGGGCGGGTACGCCGACGATCGTCTGCATCCCGGCCGTCCGAGCGTATTGGAAGGCATGCTCGACCGCCTCTTCCGACTTCATGCTGATCACGCCACCGCCGTAGAGGGTGAGGCCCGCTTCCCGCACCTTGGCCGCAGCAGCCCGGATCTGTTCAGGCGAGGCGTCCAGTGGCAGGTGGAACGATTTCAAACAGATGTGGTGGAGGGCCACGCGTTTGGCCATGGCCAGTGTATCCTCGAGGCTGAATTTGCGCAGCGTATAAGAAGCCAGGCCGAGGCGGAACTTGGCTTTCCCCGTGCGTTCAGGCGCCGACGGTGCACCGGCGGCCGCCGGTCCGGCTGTGGCCGCAGCCGCTACGGCGGCCAGTTTCAGGAAACGGCGCCGGGAGGTTGAGGATGACTGGAATGTTCCGGCAGTCTGGCTCATGCGATCTCCTTTCATGCTGAGGACAATCCCCGCTTATGCGGCGTTCCAAGAAAGTGCAAACGGGCTTGGGGCCAGGGTCCCGGCATCCTCCACCGGCCGGGGTTTTCCCACTCACCGCTGTTTGGGAACGCCGCTCATTGTCTCCCCGCAGGGAAAGGCGATCAAGGGCGGCGCCGGCTGGGCCCAGCAGAGCGTTCTTCAGACCGTGGCCCCGATTCGCGTCCCCTTCCCGGCCGGTCCGTTCCCCCCGGGCAAAGCTCGGCCGAACCATCGAAACCGGTACGCGGCTGGACGCCCTTGAGCGACGATCTCCGCTTTGCGGCACTCCGCTTTGCGGCACGCGCTGGCCGCGCCGACTGAGGGCGGCCGGGATCAGAAGAGGACGATCAAGTCGAAGCCACCGGTGAATTGGTTCCGGTCGGTCAGCTCATCGAACGGTCCCGCTGGAGTGGCCGGATGGTGCGGGGCGAACCAGTCCCAGCGAGCTTCGGGGCGGACGATGATGTTGGGTGAAGGAGTCCAGTTCATCCCCAGGGCCAACTGGTTCCAATGACCGCCGAACGGGATCACCCGTGTGCCGTTTTGATCATTGAACCATTCATAGCGCAGCCCTAGTTTCCATCGGTCGTTGAGCGTATAGAAGACACACTGATTCAGGCCGTACCATTTGGCGTCACGTCCTCCGGCAAAGGGCGAGAACACGTCGCCCCCGTTCTGGTTACCGAAGTCATGTTGGAGCACGTACTGGAGCCGATCGGTCAAGTAGTGACTGAAGACCATGCTGTACATGGTGCGGTTGCCCAAATTGGGCGGTGCGGTGCCGTCCTCGTCGCCGGTGATGAAAGCGAAGCGGAAAGTGGTACAGCCGCTGGGGCTCGTCCAAGCGAACCCGGCCAGCAGGGCGGCCCGGTCGTTGACCGCGTCGAACTTGTCCCAGCCGTTGACCAGGCCGGCATGGGCAGACCATTGGTCGTTGATCTGCCAGGTGAACAGGCCGCCGGTGTGGGTGAACGGTTCGCCGTAGACCAAGGCATACGAACGCGAGTAGAAGAAGTTGTCCGGCGCCATGACGCCATCGTATCCGATGGTCGTATAGAAGCGACCGAGTTTGACTTTGAGGCGCCTCCAGGCCACTTCGCCGTAGACTTGAGGCATGGCCAAACCGAGCCGCGCGGTGCCGCCGATGCCGCCTCCTCCGGTAGCAGCGTTCCAGCGGTTGCGGCCTTCCGGTGTGGTTTCCAGCCCTGCCGCTTGGGTGAAGATGTAGTCTTCGCCGTACAACAGGTCGACCCGTCCCCCGATGTCAAACCCGCAACCGTCGGTGTCCGTGGGCCGCTGGATGATCACGTACAGCTGGTTCAGCTGGTAGTCGTTGCTGCGGTAGTTGAAAGCCACGGGCAGGTTTCCCATGCCCTGGGGCGGGTCGCGCGGATCATCGGAGGTGGTGGTGAATCCGCCGGCCACCCAACCGGTGACGGACAGGCCGAGCACGGTCGAGTCCAGCAGCCGACAGGGCGGGTCGGGCGCGCAGATCGTCTGGGTCCAGCCGGGCGTACAGGCGGCGACGCGGGGCGCCGCGCAAGCGGCCTCCAGC